>NZ_JAGMUE010000250.1:0-726 GCF_019049165.1 Streptomyces sp. AC627_RSS907 | reverse complement strand
GGTCTGAGCGGCGCGTTGGCCGCCGAGCGGCAGGAACGCTGGGGTGGCCTGGTCGACCTGCCGGACCGGTGCGGCGCCCGGACGTGGCGCCGGCTGGCGGCGGCGCTGCTCGCCGATGAGGGCGAGAGCGAGCTGGCCGTACGCCCCGACGGCGCGTTCGCACGGCGCCTGGTGCGGGAGGCGACGGCCGGCACCGCCGACGGTGGCACCCTGCGTGGCACGGCGCTGATCAGCGGCGCGAACACCGGCGCCGGCGCGCACGCGGCGCGCTGGGCGGCCGAGGCCGGCGCCGAGCAGGTGCTGCTGGTGGACGCGGCGGCGCCGGACGAGGCGCTGGTGGCGGAGTTGTCCGCGACCGGCGTGCGCGTGGCGACCGCCGTCGCCGACGTGGCCGAACCGGGCGAGCTGGACCGGGTCGTCGCAAGCGTCGCGCCCGAGCTTCCGCTGACCACGGTGGTCCATCTCGCCTGCGAACTCGGTGACGAGGCGGGCCCGTTGGACGCCGAGCGGCTGCGCGGCGAGGGGGCGGGCGCGATGGCCGCGGCGCGCCGGGTGTGCGCGCTGGCCCAGCGGCACGACCTGACGGCCCTGGTCTTGTGCTCGTCGGTCGCCGGCGTCTGCCGCGGCCCGGGGCTCGGCAACCAGGCTCCGACGCACGCCTACGTCAGCGCCCTCGCCCAGGAGTGCCGGGCACACGGTGTGCCCGCCGTGTCGGTGGCCCTGGGC
>NZ_JAGMUE010000249.1:0-7052 GCF_019049165.1 Streptomyces sp. AC627_RSS907 | reverse complement strand
GTGGGGGGCCGGGCGGGGCTCGCGGCCTCGGGGTCGGCGACGGGGACGAGGAGGGAGCGGGCGCGGTCGGACATGGTGTCGGGCCCGGGGGTGCGCGTGGGGGTGGTGGGGGCGGTGTCGGGAGTGCCGACGGGTTCCGCGGTCCTTGCCGACACGGCTGCTCCCGCCGCGCCGGCTGCTCCTGCTGCTGCTCCCGTCGTGTCGGCCGGTGCGGCCGTCGCGGTGATCCGGGGGAGCTCGTCGGTGTCGCGGTCGTCGGGGTCGGTGGGCTCCGGGTCCGCCGGGCCGCGTCGGTGGGGCGGGTGCGGGGTTTCCTCGGTGGTGCCGTCCTGTTCGCCGGTGGTGTCCGGGGTGGTGCGGCCGTGGCGGGTCGGGGGTACGCCCGTGCCGCCCGGGCCGGGGCGGGAGAAGGCGTCCCAGCCGGGGTCCTGGTCGGTCGTGGAGGCCGCGGGCTGCGGGGTGCGGGTGCCGGCCTGGTCCCACCGGAGTACGGCGCCGCACGCGTCGCAGAAGGACTGGCCCGGTTCCGCGCGGGTTCCGCACTCGGCGCAGTTCTGCGTGGTCATCTCTCCGGGGTCCTTTCGGAGGCGGTCACTTCGACCGTGTAGGGCATGTGGGCGGGGCGGGCGGCGGCGACGAGGGTGTCCAGGCGATGGGTGTCGGCCGGGGTCGGGTCGGGCAGCCGGAGGGTGACGTGCAGGTGGGGGCGCGGGATGCCGGGGAACGGCCCGAGGGGTCGGGCGTTCCATGCGGCGCCGCCGCTTTCGGTGATCTGGGGTTCGACGCCGAACGCGAGCCGTACCGCTTCGGACAGGCCTTGCCGGGTGCCACGGACGCGGTGCAGGCGGGCGGCGGCGGCGACGGCGGCGCGCAGCCGGTCCTCGGGTTCGGTGCCGTCGGTTTCGGCGCCGACCCAGGTGCCGAGCCACTGGGCGAAGTCGGCGGGGGTGAGGGCGGGGTCGAAGTAGGTGTCCAGGCAGTCCAGGACGCTCAGGATGGGGGCGAGGACGTCGTCGAGTCCGCCGACGAAGCGCTGGGCGAGGTCGTCGTCGGCGAAGACGGCCGGGAGCATGGTGCTGATGGGCAGGGAGGAGCCGAGTCCGTCGATGGAGCCCCGGTGGGTCGTCGTCACGTGCCGTCTCCGATCACTCGGACGCGGTGGTCGAAGGAGAAGACCAGCGCGGGCGGTTCGAGGTCGATGCGGTCGGTGGGGTCGCCGCGCTTGCCGGTGAGGGGGTCGGCGGGGTGGAGGACGACCTCGTCGACGAGTTCGACGCCGGGGACGCGTTGGAGTACGGCGAAGACCTCGCCGGTCTGCACGGGGCGTCCGAAGGGCCAGCCCTTGCCGTCGGTGCCGCCGGTGAGGGGGTCGAGGTGGCGGTAGAGGGCGTCGTGGGCCTGGCGGCGGACGCGGTCGGCGTCGACGCCGCGGAAGGCGTGGAGGGTGGCGACGACGGTGACGCCCTGGTAGTAGGGGGGTCCGACGGCGAGGCGGGTGCCGATGAGGCGGCGTTCGTCGAGGTGGCGGGTGATGCGCTCGAGGAGGGCGTCGCCGGGGACGAGTTGTTCGAAGCGGAGGCGTCCGCCGGGGTCGGGGACGGCCTGGGGGACGACGAGGACGCGGACGGCGTGGGCGCCGTACTCGTTCTCCTTGCCTTCGAGGCAGGTGATGCGGGCGGTCTCGGGGGCGGCGCGGCGGGCGAGTTCCTCGTAGTCGCGCAGGGTGACGGCGCGTTCCTGGGCGCGGAGGGTGATGGGGGCCCGGAGCTTGGCCTCTTCGACGGTTTCGCCGTCGACTCCGCCGCGGGCGGCTTCCCGGTTGACGACTTCGGAGACGTACGGGATGGAGGTGCGCAGGACTTGTACGGCGCCGCGGGCGACGTTGCCGGCCCGGCCGCCGCCGGTGCGGTAGCGGCGGGCGCGGATGATGGCGCCCTTGGGGGGGACGGCGCCGTACTGGCGCAGGGTGCCGTCGGGTTCGCGGACGGCGGGGCCGAAGGCGATCTCGCCGGTGGCGGCGTCGAGGGTGATGTGGTGGTCGTCGGGGTGGGAGGCCGCGAAGTGGGGGACGACGTGCCAGTCCTGCCAGCCGTCGTCGTCGGTGGTCTGGAGGAGGAGGGGCGGGTCGTCGGCGACGACGGGGGCGTGTTCGAGCCGGAGGCGTTGTCCGGGCAGGCCGGTGGATTCGCCGAGGGGTTCGTCGTAGACGGTCTCGGCGTGGATGGTGCCGGTGGTGCCGCCGATGGTGTAGGCCTCGGCGGAGCGGATGGTCGGTGAGGTGGTGTAGAAGGGCTGGCCGGGCAGGGGGTCGGTGACGCGGCAGCGGATCCAGCCGGCTTCGTGGCCGCCGTTGCGGGACAGGACGTGGCCGCCGGGTATGTGGAGGACGATGTCGCCGGGGCGGTTGAGGCCGCCGGTGCCGTCGCGGTCGACTTCGCAGGTCTGCCAGCCGTCCTCGGTCCAGGCTTCCCAGACGAGGGGTGGCTGGCGGGGGTCGACGCCGACGCCGTCGACGCGGCTGTCGAGTTCGAGGGCGAGCGCGCAGTGCGGGGTGGCGGCGGTGAGGCCGATGAGCATGCAGTCGCCGGGGTTGGGTGCCTCGGCGAAGCACATCAGGTCCTTGCCCTCGGCGAGGTCCGTGGTGCGGTCGGTGACGGGTTCGCCGCGGTGCTGGACCACGAGGTGGCTGAGTGCGGACGGTACGACGGTCAGGTCGCGTTCGGTGGCGAACACGACGGCCTCGTCGCGTTCGGTGCGCAGGGTGGCGACCTCGGTGCCCAGGGGGACGAGGATCGGCTCCTCCTGGGGTGCGCTCAGCCAGAAGGTGACGTCCGTGCGGGCGGCGGACGGGGGGAAGAGGGTGATGCCGACGAGGTCGAGGAAGGCGAGGTGGTTCTTCTCGGGGACGCGGTTGAGGCGGTAGACGATCTGGTCGGCCATGTGGGCGAGCGTCTCGACGAGGGTGATGCCGGGGTCGGAGACGTTGTGGTCGGTCCACTCCGGGGCGCGTTGCTGGATGTAGCGCTTGGCGTCGTCGACGAACTGCTGGAAGCGGCGGTCGTCGAGGTTGGGGGAGGGCAGGGACATCAGCGGTCGCTTTCGAAAGAGCCCGGGTGGCCGGCGGGACCGTCGGGGAGGTCCGGCTCGTCGTGGGAGGGGATGACGTAGAACGGGAAGACGAGGCTGCGGGGGTTGTTGGTGCCGCGGATCGAGTAGCGGACGTCGATGTAGAGGACGCTCTGGTCGCCGCCGGTGGAGACTTCGACGTCGTGGACCTCGATGCGGGGTTCCCAGCGGTCGAGGCTGACGTTCACCTCGTGCTGGATGCGGCCGGCGGTCTGTTCGTTGACCGGGGCGAAGACGAGGTCGTGGATGGCGCAGCCGAACTCGGGGCGCATCGGCCGTTCGCCGGGTGCGGTGGCGAGGATGAGCCGGATGGCTTCCTCCACCTCCTGTTCGCCGCTGACGAGTGCGATCCCGCCGGTGGGTCCGATGCGCATGGGGAATGCCCAGCCGGAGCCGACGAACTGTTCGGCCATCAGGGGGCCACCTGCCTTCTTCTTCCTGCGTTCCCGGTGTGCCGGTGGGGACGTGCGGTCATGCCGGGAGGGGGTACTTCACGGTGTTGACGAACACGGCGCCGAAGAGGTCCACCTTGATGCCCTTGATGTTGACGTTGGCCACGGCGTTGACCGACACCATGCCGGTGGCGTTGATCGAGGTCATGCCGCTCGACGACAGGTTCATGGCGCCGCCCATCGCGTTGACGTTGACCGCGCCGCCCAGTGAGGTGAGGCTGACCAGGGCTTTGCCCTTCAGGGTGAGGGGGCCGCCGCTGTCGATCATGACGGACTGGCGGCCGTGCAGCCGGAGGCTGGTGCCCGCCTCCACCGACACCGAGCGGCTGCCGGTGATGCTGACGCTGCCCTTGCTGTCGACGGTGATCTCGGTCTTGGTGCGGTCGAGGTTGATGATCAGTTTGTTGTTCCCGCTGGCGATCCGGACGCCCTGCTTGCGTCCGCCGGTCTGCTGGCTGAGCAGGTCGACGCGGTTGCCCTGGCGGTCGGACAGGGTGTGCCGTACGGCCTTCTTCTTCAGGCCGTCGTGCAGGGGGACGTCGGAGACCTTGGTGGGGAGGTCCCGGCCGTTGTAGAGGCCGCCGATGACGAACGGGTGGTCCAGTGCGCCCCGGTCGAAGGCGACGAGCACCTCGTCGCCGACGTCCATGGGGAAGACTCCGCCGCCGTCCTTGCCGCCCATCTGTACGCTGCGGGCCCAGTCGCTGACGTAGGCGTCGTCCAGCCAGGGGAACTGGAGTTTGACCCTGCCCTGCTTGAGGGGGTCCTGTACGTCGGTGACGATGGCGTTGGCGACGCTGGGGAGCCGGGCGGCGCTGGCCGGGTCGACGCCGCCGCTGCCGCCGGAGGCCAGGCCGTACAGGGAGCGCCACTGGCGTCCGCTGACGGTGATCCAGGACTCGTAGTGCTTGCCGTCGCCGAAGACGTGGCGTACCGAGGTGACGGTGTACTTGCCCTCGAAGGGTTTGCCGACGTCGGAGAGGGCCACGGGGACACCGGGCCGCAGGTCGGGGTGGCCGTAGACGGCGACCTCGAGTTCCGCGAAGGAGGAGGTGATGTCGGCGGCGAGGGCCTTGGCGGCGTGCTGGACCTCGTCCTGCCTGTCGTAGGGGTTGGCGGTCTCGACGAGTTTGGCGGCCTTGAACTTGCCGGCGGCCTCTCCGGGGGTCGAGCCGATGCTGATGCCCGGGTCGGTGGTGGCGGGCGCGATCTCGGTGATCTTCTTCTTGGTGGTGACGTTCCAGCCGCGGGACTCGACCTTGCCGACCTGGTCGGCGGCGGTGACGGCGGCCCGCAGCCGGAGGATGTCGTGGCCGGCCTGGAGGACGAAGGTGCTCTTGTCGCCGTCCGTCTTCGGGGAGGGTGCGCCGGCCGACGGTTTCGGGGTGACGAAACGGAACTTTCCCTTGGCGTCGAGGGACATGACCATGTTGTTCTCGTCGGCGAGCCGGGAGAGGAAGTCCCAGTCGGTGACGTTGGACTGGCTGATGAAGGTGTAGGTGCCCTTGGTCGGCTGGACGCGGCCGATGGGCACGCCGTCCATGGCGGCGAGTTTGCGGGCGATGTCGGAGGCCTTCTGGTTCCGGTACGCGGCGACGCGGCGCTGGCGCATCATGCGGTGGCCGTAGTCGTAGCCGCGGATGACGGTGAAGCTGCCGGTGCCGTCGTAGTCGGCTTCCAGGCCGGTGACCTCGCCGGTCAGCAGGGGGTTGCCGATGCCCTGGCCGTCGGCGATCGGCGTGATGACGATTTTGGTGCCGAACTGGACGTTCAGTTTGCCGAGGACCAGACGGTAGGGGTCGCGGAAGGTGAGGCGGAACGCGGCGGGTACGCCGACGCCCTGGTCGACCCAGCCCTCCACGAGCATCGGGGCGATGTCGGCGGGGAGTTTGGCGCCGCCGATCTTGACCTCGACGATGCTGGAAAAAGCGTGCCGCACCATCAGTGAGGCACCTCCTCGGTGGCGGGCAGCATGAGTTCGGTGCCGGTCGGCAGGCGGGAGGGGTCGTCGATGCCGTTGGCCTCGGCGATGGCCCGCCAGGCGTTCGCGCTGCCGTACTCGCTCCAGGCCAGTGACTGGAGCGAGTCCCCCGCGACGACCCGGTGCACGCGCTGGGCGGTGAGGGCGCCGGAGGTCGGGTTCTGGCCCAGGGTCGGGCCGGGGATCTCCACGAGCGACACCTGGCAGGTGGCGCGGATGGGGACGCCGCTGGTGCCGAACAGGGTGTACTGCGCCTCGATGGACGAGACGTACGCGGTGAACCGCGCCGTGGAGAACGAGCCCCACTCGAAGACCACCCAGGGCGGCGACGGCTGCTTGGCGGCGATGCTCTCGGAGGTCACCTCGCAGCAGAGCAGCAGGGACTCGACCTTCTTCATCACGGTGTTGCCGTTGGGCTTCATCGAGGAGTCCAGGAAGATCTCCAGGGTCATCTCCCGCGGGTCGGCGCCCATGAACTCCGGCTTCGAGCCGTCCCGCACGGTCATGGTCGGCGTGGCCTTCCACTCGGCGCGCTGGGTGAGGGTGAGCTGCGCCGGGTTGAACTCGAAGTCGAACCTCCGCATCAGCGCGCCGGGCGTGGTGGTCGTGCCGGTGGGCGGCTGGTGGATGGCGAGGTTGGCGCGGACGAGGCTCTTGCCGGCGCCCTTGCTGCTGGTGGCCATGGGTCTTCCTCTCTGCTCTCCGGCGCCGTCAGTCCGTGAATCCGTGGTGGGCGATCTCCAGGACCTCGTTCGCCACGGCCGGGCTGTTGGGGTCGAAGCTGGGGCCCTGCCAGCTGACGGGCAGTACGTCGATCAGTCCCCAGCGGGCGACCAGTGACCCGTCCGCGCGCAGCGCCGCGATCTGTGCCGTGGGCCGCTTGATCCCGGTCTGGACGGAGGAGACCCACTTGGCGACCTTCGCCGTGTCCGGGGTGAGGGGGCGGGTGAGCCGGATGTTGGAGAAGGTGACCCGGGTGGGCAGTTGCCAGACGAACCCGTTGTTGCCGCCCTCCTGGCGCTGCTCGATCTCGACCTGGGTCGACAGGCCCTCGCACCCGTTGAAGTAACCGAGGCTCTCGCCGTCGATGGCGAGGCGGAACCAGATGGTGGAGCCCGGGTCCTGGCGGCGCATCGGGGGGTGACCTTTCTGTCGGGTGAGCGGTGGGGCACGCGGGTGGCCGGTCAGGCGCGGGGGTCGCGGAGTCTGCCGATCCGTTCGCGGTCCATGCGCAGTTCGGTGCGGACGAGACGGGTGACGCGGCCGATGATCCGGTGCACCAGCTCGTCGAGCTGGAAGTCGGTCAGTTCACGCGGGTCGAACCCGCCGGCCGGGACCGCCGTGTAGGCGGGCGGCCGGTCGTCCTGTGCCGGGGGTGGTGTGGCGGAGCCGCCCGGGTACGGGGGCGGGTTGCCGGGCGGGGGCGGGCTGTACGGGGGCGGCGGTTCGGCCGGGGTGTGCTCGGCCGAGTGGGGCCGCAGGCGGCTGAGGTT
>NZ_JAGMUE010000248.1:0-565 GCF_019049165.1 Streptomyces sp. AC627_RSS907 | reverse complement strand
ACGTACAGCCGCGCCCCGTTGGTGAGGATGACGTTGGCCAGCCCGATGTCCTCGTCCGTGAGCTGGCTGGCGTCCGCGGACTCGCGGGCGAGGTCGAAGCCGCGGGCGTCCCGCAGCGGGTTCTCCTCCTCGAAGTCCCAGCGGGCGCGGCGCGCCCGGTGCATCGCCGCCGCGTAGGCGTTGACGATCTGGGACGAGGTGAGCATGGCATTGGCGTTCGGGTGGCCGGGGACGGAGATCCCGTACTCCGTCTCGATTCCCATTACTCGCCGTACGGTCATGCGGCCCTCCTTGCCCGGCGGCGCCCACCGGTGAGGTCGGCGCTCAAGTACCGCTGCGCGTCCGATGCGTGTGCGGTCCCCGATCCCCCACCTCGCGGCGCTGCGGTACCGCAGAGCCTAGAACGGCTGAGCGGTGGTGGGGAGATCATTACAGTCATTGCTCCAGTCGTTGTCCACGCGCACTGGCCGGAGAAAAGCGTCCGGCTGCGGACGCCCCCAGGGTTCCCCGCCCGAAGCGGGGAGTAGGACATCCGCAGCCGGAGTGCGGTGCTACAGGTACTGAC
>NZ_JAGMUE010000247.1:0-648 GCF_019049165.1 Streptomyces sp. AC627_RSS907 | reverse complement strand
GCCGTGGACAGGTCGGCGATGGTGCTGCCGGGCCCCACACCGCGCGCGATGACGGGCAGGTCGCGCTCGGTCGGGGTGTACTCGGGGTCGGTGTGCGCGGGGGCGCCGGGGTGGTCGGCGCCGCCGGCCGTGGCCCGGGCCGGGGGCACGGCGGAGGTCGGCTGCCGCGGCGCGGGCACGGTGCCCGGCGCGTACTCCGCCGGCGATACGGCTTGCCCGCGGCTCTGACCTGGCACGCTCGCGGGCGCGGCGCGGCCCGCGGGCTGGGCCACGGGCTGGGACGGGTCCGCTGGGGGCGTCGCGTGGCCGGGCGCGCCCTGGCCCGGCGCGTACGACTGCGGGTTGCTGGGCTGCCGGGTGGCCGACTGGGAGGCGGAGGCCGGGTGCGGGCCGGGGGCGCCCTGCGGGTGTGCGTGCGGCGGGCGGGGCTCGTGCGGTTGGTGCGGTGTGGCCGGACGGGGCGCCGCCTGGGGCGCGTTCGGCTGCGGGGCCGCCTGGGGGGCGTACGCCTGCGGCGCGCGTTGGGCCGGGGTGCGGGGCACCTGCTGGTCCCGCGCCACGACGGGTCCCGGCTGGGCGGCGGACGGGGCCTGCGGGGTGGAGCCGGCCGCGAGGGGGCGCACCCGCGCGGCCGGCTCCACCCCGCAG
>NZ_JAGMUE010000246.1:0-868 GCF_019049165.1 Streptomyces sp. AC627_RSS907 | reverse complement strand
AACCTCGCCGGGGCGGGCGGGTTCGACGTGCGGGTGTGGAACCGTACCCGGGCCAAGGCCGAGCCGCTGGCGGAGGCGGGGGCGCGGGTCGCGGACACGCCGGCCGACGCGGTGGACGGGGCGGACGTGGTGCTCACGATGGTGCACGACGGGCCAGCCGCGCTGGACGCGCTGCGCCAGGCCGCGCCCGCGCTGCGCGCCGGGACGCTGTGGCTCCAGTCGAGCACGGTGGGGGTGGGCGCGATCGGCCCGCTGGCGGAGTTCGCCGCGGAGTACGGACTCGACTTCGTGGACGCCCCCGTGCTGGGCACCAGACTCCCGGCCGAACAGGGCGCGTTGACCGTCCTGGCGGCGGGTCCGGTCGCCGTGCGCGAGCGGGCCGAGCGTGTCTTCTCGGCGATCGGCCAGCGCACCCTGTGGGTCGGCGAGGACGGTGGTGCGGGCGCGGCCAGCGCGCTCAAGCTCGTCGTCAACAACTGGGTGCTCACCCTCATCAACGGCGCCGGCGAGTCGCTGGCCCTGGCCGAGGGTCTCGGTGTGGACCCGCGCGCCTTCCTGGACGCCGTCGCCGGCGGCCCGCTGGACTCCGGCTACCTGCGGACGAAGTCCGAACTCATCCTCGCCGGCGACTACCCGCCCAGCTTCACCGTCTCCGCCGCCCGCAAGGACGCCGCCCTCATCGCGGAGGCCGCCGAGCGCTCCGGCGTACGCCTGGACCTGGCCGCCGCCGCGGCCGAGCGGCTGCGCCGCGCGGAGCGGCAGGGGCATGGCGGCGAGGACGGGGCGGCGGCGTACTTCGCGAGCTTCGGCGGGACGGACGACGGCGGGGCGTGAGGGGCGAGCCCCCGACCGGGGCGGCGAGCCCCGC
>NZ_JAGMUE010000025.1:0-22841 GCF_019049165.1 Streptomyces sp. AC627_RSS907 | reverse complement strand
CGCGGCGATGGCGGGCAGCCGGCGGGCGGCGGTGCGGAAGGTGCCGTGGGGCTGTTCGGGGGTGCCCTCGGAGCGGGGGAAGAACTCGTACCAGGCGCCGTAGAGGGCGCGTTCGCGTTCGACGAGCAGGGGCAGCGGGTCGGAGGTGGTGACCAGCTCCCGCAGCGGGTGCCGGGCCAGTACCGCGTCCACCTCGGGCGTCAACGCCGCCGCCAGCCGCGACGCGGCCGGGCGGGTCTCGTCCCGCAGCGCGTCGACGGCGGCGAGGAGCGCGCGCCGGTCCGCGCTTCCCGGTACGTCCGCGGCGGCGCGCTCGTGGAGCCGGGCGCCCTCCTCCAGGACCAGATCCGTGTCCGTCCCCGCCGGGATCTTGATCCGCGCGTGGCGGCGCCAGGTGGTGACCGGGTCGCCCCACGCCTCCACGGTGTACGACCACAGTCCGGGCTCGCCGGCGGTGACGGTGGCGCCCCAGCGGTCGGTGCCCGGGGCCAGCTCCCGCATCGGCGTCCACGGGCCCGGCCGGCCCCGCGGATCTCTCAGGACGACATTGGCGGCGACCGCGTCGTGCCCCTCACGGAACACGGTGGCCGATATCTCGAACGACTCGCCGGTGACGGCCTTCGCGGGCCTTCGTCCGTCCCGGACGACCGGGCGGACGTCCAGGACGGGGATGCGTCCGACGACGGTGGTGCCGTCCGCGGGGGGTGCTGACCAGTGGTGCGTGGCGGGCATGACCGCTCCTGTCCGCGTCAACGTGGGTGGGCGGATGACTCTGGGGAGGTGGGTCCTGCTGGGGTGCACGTGGGGTGTACCGCAGGAGCCTTCCCACACTCTTCGGGTGGGCAATCCGGCACTGTGTTAACTACTCGCGCGTATGTCGACACGCACGGCGACGCTGACCGGACATCTTCCCCGCCCGGAGATCGTCACGCCGGTGGTTATTAGCCCGTCCGGTGACCGGGAACGACGCCTTTCAGGCCGAATCGGAGGTCCGGGGGCGAAGCGCCCGGCACGGGACACATCGACGCCGTAACGTCGTGAGGGTGAAGGCGATCCGTCGACTGACCGTCCGTCCCGTTCTCCCCGACTCCCTCCGGCCGCTCAGTGATCTGGCCCGCAACCTGCGGTGGTCCTGGCACCCGGAGACCCGCGACCTCTTCCAGTCCGTCGACCCCGAGTGCTGGGCCGCGTCCGCCTGCGACCCGGTACGGCTGCTCGGCACCGTCGCGCCCGCGCGTCTCGCGGAACTGGCCGAGGACCGGCGCTTCCTGCGCCGGCTGACCGCGGTGGCCGACGACCTCGACCACTACATGACCGGCGCCCGCTGGTACCAGGCCCAGCCCGGCCGGCTCCCCGCCGCCGTCGCCTACTTCTCACCGGAGTTCGGCATCACCGCCGCCCTGCCCCAGTACTCCGGCGGCCTCGGCATCCTGGCCGGCGACCACCTGAAGGCGGCCAGCGACCTGGGCGTGCCCCTCATCGGTGTCGGCCTGCTCTACCGCCACGGCTACTTCCGACAGTCCCTGTCCCGGGACGGCTGGCAGCAGGAGCACTACCCCGTCCTCGACCCCCACGAGCTGCCCCTGGCCCTCCTCGAGGAGCCCGACGGCACCCCAGCCCACGTCGCGCTCGCGCTGCCCGGCGGCCGGGAACTGCGCGCCCGTGTCTGGCTCGCCCAGGTCGGCCGCGTCCCGCTCCTGCTGCTGGACTCGGACGTGGAGGAGAACGAGCCGCGCGAACGGGGCGTCACCGACCGGCTGTACGGCGGCGGCAGCGAGCACCGGCTGCTCCAGGAGATGCTGCTGGGCATAGGAGGTGTCCGGGCCGTACGGACGTACTGCCGGCTCACCGGCCACGCCGCGCCGGAGGTCTTCCACACCAACGAGGGCCACGCCGGCTTCCTCGGCCTGGAACGCATCGCCGAACTCTGCGACGAGGGGCTCGCGTTCGACTCCGCGCTGGAGGCGGTCCGGGCCGGGACCGTCTTCACCACCCACACCCCGGTCCCGGCCGGCATCGACCGCTTCGACCGCGAGCTGGTCGCCCGCCACTTCGGCCCCGACGCCGAACTCCCGCGCATCGACGTCGAACGCGTCCTGCGGCTCGGCGTGGAGAGCTACCCCGGCGGCGAACCCGGCCTGTTCAACATGGCCGTGATGGGTCTGCGTCTGGCCCAGCGCGCCAACGGCGTCTCCCTGCTGCACGGCGCGGTCAGCCGGGAGATGTTCTCCGGCCTGTGGCCCGGCTTCGACGCCGACGAGGTACCGATCACCTCCGTCACCAACGGGGTGCACGCCCCGACCTGGGTCGCCCCGGAGGTGTTCCGGCTCGGTGCCCGGCAGATCGGCGTCCAGCGGGCCGAGGACGCGCTGACCGTCGGCGACTCGGACCGCTGGGACTCCGTCGCCGACATCCCCGACCAGGACATCTGGGAGCTGCGCCGCACCCTGCGCGAGCAACTGGTGGAGGAGGTGCGCGAGCGGCTGCGCGCCTCCTGGCGGCAGCGGGGCGCCGGGACGGCCGAGCTGGGCTGGATCGACGGCGTCCTCGACCCGGACGTGCTCACCATCGGGTTCGCGCGGCGCGTCCCGTCGTACAAGCGCCTGACGCTGATGCTGCGCGACCGGGACCGGCTGACGGAGCTGCTGCTGCACCCGGAGCGGCCGGTCCAGATCGTCGTCGCGGGCAAGGCGCACCCGGCGGACGACGGGGGCAAGCGGCTGGTGCAGGAACTGGTGCGGTTCGCGGACGACCCGCGGGTGCGGCACCGCATCGTGTTCCTGCCGGACTACGGCATGGCGATGGCGCAGAAGCTCTACCCGGGCTGCGACATCTGGCTGAACAACCCCCTGCGACCGCTGGAGGCGTGCGGGACCAGCGGCATGAAGGCCGCGCTCAACGGCTGCCTCAACCTGTCCGTGCGGGACGGCTGGTGGGACGAGTGGTACCGGCCCGACTTCGGCTGGGCGATCCCCACCGCCGACGGTGTGGGCACCGACCCGGAGCGGCGCGACGCCATAGAGGCCGCCGCCCTCTACGACCTGCTGGAGCAGCGGATCACCCCCCGCTTCTACGAGCGGGGCGCGAGCGGGCTGCCCGACCGGTGGATCGAGATGGTCCGCCGGACCTTGAGCCTGCTCGGACCCAAGGTGCTGGCCGGCCGCATGGTCCGCGAGTACGTCGAGCGGCTCTACGCCCCGGCGGCCGCGGCGCACCGCGCGATGGACCCGGACTCCGCCCGCGGGCTCGCCGAATGGAAGGCCCGGCTGCGGAGGGCCTGGCCGGGGGTGAGCGTCGACCACGTGGAGACGTCCGCGGCCACCGCCCTGGCCGAGCTCGGCACGACCCTCGGGCTCCGGGTGCGGGTGAACCTCGGCGACCTCGCCCCGGAGGACGTGGAGGTGCAGGCGGTCTCCGGCCGGGTGGACTCCGAGGACCGGATCACCGGCGCGACGACCGTGCCGCTGAAACCGCTGGGCGGCCCCGACCTGGAGGGCCGCTGGGTGTACGAGGGCCCGCTCGCCCTGGACCGCACCGGCCCCTTCGGTTACACGGTCCGCATCCTGCCCGCGCACCGGCTGCTGGCGTCGGGTGCGGAGGCGGGGCTGGTCGCGGTGCCGTCGGACGAGCTGGCGGATGCGGCGGGACTGCTGATGAGGTGACGGCCGCCGGGGAGGTGACGGCCGCCGGGGAGGTGACGGTTGCCGGGGAGGTGACGGCCGCCGGGGAGGTGACGGTTGCCGGCGAGGTGGGGTCCGTCGGCGAGGGGGGCTTGGGGGCTCAGTCCGCCGCGTCACCGCCGCTCAGCCGCCGCAGGACGGCGCCGCAGCGCCGGGCGTACGCGTGCTGGAAAGCCCGGGCGGCCGGTCCGCCGGCCTTGGCGTACCACTTCGCGGGGCGGCTGAAGGCGTGCACGGTCAGCCAGACCGTGCCGTCCCCGGTGCGGTCCACGACGAAGGCCTCCTCGCCGGACTCCGGGTGGCCGGGCAGCGTGCCGTAGGCCCAGCCGGCCCGGCGGGGCTCGTCCAGCGTCCACACCACCCGGCAGGGTGCCTTGATCATCCCGGCGAGGGTGACGGTGACGTCGACGCCGGGCGCGGCACGTTCCGCGCTCGCGTCGATGCCGACGCCCATCTCCCGGTGCATCCGCCAGGTCAGCACGGCCTCGACCGCGCGCTGGTAGACCTGTTCGCCCTCCCCGAGGCGCGTGCGTACGTGCAGGGGGCGGAAGCCGGGCGGGCAGGGACCCTGCTCGCGGGTGGCGCCGACGTCGTCGTACGTGAAGGACATGGGCACCAAGGGTAGGGCGGCACCGTGGAACCCGCGTTCCGGGTGCCGCCGCCGGCCGTGGAGAGGGCGCCGCCCCGGGAGTCGAACCTCCGGAGACGGCGCCCTGTCTGGGGGGCCTGCGGGCCTGTGGGCCCATGGACCCACGCACCTGCGGGTCTACGGGCCTGCGGGCCTACGGGAAGGTGAGCCGCCAGGCGTCGATGTAGCCGGTGTCCTGCGAGCCCTTGTCCTGGACGCGCAGCTTCCAGGTGCCGTTGGCCGGTTCGGAGGAGGCGTTGACCGTGTAGGTCTCGTGCACGTCCTCCGCCGGGTCGTAGGTGCTGCTCTTCAGACGGTACGTCGACCCGTCCGGCGCGACCAGGTCGATCTGGAGGTCACCGCGCCACGAGTGCACGATGTCCACGCCCACCTGGAGGTTGCTCGGTGCGTTGCCGGTGCGGCCGGAGACCGTGACCGAGGAGGTCACCGCCGACCCGTAGTCGGGGATGTTGACGTCCGTGGTGCTCTCGAAGGTCGTGCCGTCGCCGCCACCGCCGTCACCGGGGCGGGAACCGACGTTGATGCCCGCCCACGCGTTCTGGACCGCCTTGTACTCGGCGCTGTCGGTGCCGTACAGCTCACCGGTCGCCGCGAGGGTGCCGGTGCGGGCGCCCGCGTAGTTGGTGGTCGACGTGAACTTGGTGGTCAGCGCGCGGAACCAGATCTTCGCCGCCTTCTCGCGGCCGATGCCGGTGACCGGGAGGCCGTCCGAGGTGGGCGAGTCGTAGGTGACACCGTTGATGGTCTTGGTGCCGCTGCCCTCGCTCAGCAGGTAGAAGAAGTGGTTGGCCGGTCCCGACGAGTAGTGGACGTCGATGCCGCCGAGCCCCGAGTACCAGGAGTCCTTGGACGCGCCGTCCTTGCTCGGCTTGTCCATGTAGCGCAGCGGGGTGCCGTCGCCGTTGATGTCGATCTCCTCGCCGATGAGGTAGTCACCGACGTCGGAGGAGTTGTTCGCGTAGAACTCGACGGCCGCGCCGAAGATGTCGCTGGTGGCCTCGTTGAGGCCGCCGGACTCGCCGCTGTAGTTGAGGTTCGCGGTGTTGGAGGTGACGCCGTGCGTCATCTCGTGCGCGGCCACGTCGATGGACGTCAGCGGGTTGACGTTGCCCTCGCCGTCGCCGTACGTCATGCAGAAGCAGCTGTCCGACCAGAAGGCGTTGACGTAGTTGTTGCCGTAGTGGACCCGGGAGTAGGCGCCCACCCCGTCGCCGCGGATACCGGACCGGCCCTGGACGTTCTTGAAGTAGTCCCAGGTCACCGCGGCACCGTAGTGGGCGTCGGCGCCGGCGGTCTCGGCGTTGGACGCGCTGCCGTTGCCCCACACGTCGTCGGAGCCGGAGAAGAGCGTGCCGGTGCCGGAGGTGCCCCGGTTGAGGTTGTACGTCTTGTGGTTGCCGCGCGTGGTGTCGGTCAGCGTGTACGACGACCCGGACTGCGCGGTGCCCAGCGTCACCGTGCCGCTGTACAGGGTGTTGCCGGTGCCGTTGTGGATCGCCTGGTACTCGTAGAGCTTCGCGCCGGTGGCGGCGTCGGTGATCACGTGCAGCTCGTTCGGGGTGCCGTCCTCCTGGAGGCCCCCGACGACCGTCTCGTACGCCAGGACCGGGGTGCCGTTCGCCGCCCAGATCACCTTGCGCGGGGCGCGGTCGGCCTCGGGCTTCTCGGCGCCGGCGGCCTTCGCGGCGGACACGGCCTGCGTCTCGGCCTTCGCCGCGGAGATCTTCGGCGTCACGGTGGCCGGCCTGATCGGCTTGGAGGTGGCCTTCACGACCCGCTCGGTCCTGCCGGAGTCGGTGGTGACGACCATGTCGCCGCCGAGGACGGGCAGTCCGTCGTAGGTGCGCTCGTAGCGGGTGTGCAGGGTGCCGTCGCGGTCCTTGAGCACGTCGCGGACGACCAGCTTCTCCTTGGCGCCGAGCCTCAGACCGTCGGCGGTCTTCGCCTTGGCGGCGTCGGCGTCGGCGATCAGCTCGGCGCGCTGGGCCGGGGTGAGCTCGACCAGCTCGGCGCCCGGTGCGGGAGCCTGCCGGGGGGCCGCGGTGGCGGCCCCGGACTGGACCGCCGTGGCGATCAGCGCGGCGACACCGGCCAGCGCGACGGCCGCGGCGCGGCGGTGCGTGCGGCGGGAGGGGGTGTGGGAGGTGCGTCTGTGGGGAGTACTGCTGCTCAACACTGACTCCTTCTGCGCGGCCGCGGGTCGCGCGGCCAGGGGAGACCGGACGGCGGGTGGGCCGGCCGGGCGGTACTGTGCGGTACGCAGTAACCACGTGCTGTGAGCCGGCCGCGGCACAGCGCTGGTGAGGAAGCTGTGGGGCGCTGCGGAGCGGCCGTGGGGAAGACTGGCAGGAGAACGGCCGACTTGTCAGGAGCGCGTCAGTAAGTTGGCCGGAAATCGTTCGTTGTTCGGGTGTTCATGTTCGATATACGAAACAGACGCCTTGGTGCCGTACTGACTGCCCGGTCAGTCAGTAACCGGATCGGGCGACGGTTCCCCGTGCCAGGACCCCCACAGCGCCGCGTACGTCCCGCCCGCCGCCACCAGCTCGTCGTGCGTGCCCAGTTCGGTCAGCCGGCCGTCCTCCATCACGGCCACCCGGTCGGCGTCGTGCGCGGTGTGCAGGCGGTGCGCGATGGCGATGACCGTGCGGCCCCGCAGCACGGCGGCCAGGGCGCGCTCGGTGTGCCGGGCCGTCGCCGGGTCCAGCAGGGCGGTGGCCTCGTCCAGGATCAGCGTGTGCGGGTCGGCCAGCACCACCCGGGCCAGCGCGAGTTGCTGGGCCTGCGAGCCGTCCGCTCGGTGACCGCCCGTGCCCAGCTCGGTGCCGAGGCCGTCGGGCAGCTCCCGCACCCACTCGTCGGCGCCCACCGCGGCGAGCGCGGCCCACAACCGCTCGTCCGTGGCCTCCGGTTCGGCGATCAGGAGGTTGTCGCGGACCGAGCCGAGGAAGACGTGGTGCTCCTGGGTGACCAGCACGACCTGGCGGCGCAGCCGCTCCGGCCCGAGGCCGGCCACGGGCACCCCGCCCACCGTCACCGAGCCCTCGGTCGGCGCGTCGACGCCCGCCATCAGCCGGCTCAGCGTTGTCTTGCCCGCCCCGGACGGCCCGACGACCGCCAGCCGCTCACCCGGCCGCACGGTCAGGTCCACGCCGTGCAGCACCTGGCCGCCGCGGTCGTAGGCGTACCGCACGCCGCGCACGTCGATCCGGTCGTCCGCCGGGACCAGTGAGTCGTCCGTCGCCGCCCGCGGGGCCCGCGCCAGCCCCTCCACCCGGGCGAAGGAGGCGCCGCTGCTCTGGAGCTGCTCGATCCGCATCAGCACCTCGTCGAGCGGCCCGGCCAGCTGCTGGAGGTACACGGCACAGGCCACCACCGCCCCGAGGCTCACCGCCCCGCGCGTGAGCAGGGCCCCGCCGACCAGCAGCACGCCCGCCACGGGCAGGACGTACGACACGTCCACCGTCGGGAAGAACACACTGCGCAGGTACAGGGTGTGGTAGCGGGTGCGCCGCGAGGCCTCCAGCGCCTCCCGGTTGGCCGCCACGCGCCGGTCGCCCAGCCGGAACGCCTCCACGGTACGGGCCCCGGCGACCGTGGCGGCGAGGCTCTCGGCGACGTCCGAGGTGGCCGCGCCCTCGGCGAGGTAACCGGCCCGCGCACGGCGCAGGTACCAGCGCAGCCCGAAGGCGACCGGCGTCAGCCCCAGCACGCCGACCAGGCCGAGCAGCGGGTCGAGGAAGAACACGGCCCCGGTGAGGAACAGGGCCTGCACGGCGTTGACCAGCAGCTCCGGCCCGGCGTCGCGCAGCGTGGTGCCGACGGTGGACACGTCGCCCGTGCCGCGCGCCGTCAGGTCGCCGGTGCCGGCGCGTTCCACCACGGAGGCGGGCAGGGCCAGCGTCCGGTCCACGAACCGCTCCCGCACACGGGCGAGCGTCCGTTCACCGAAGCGGTGCCCCACGTACCGGGCCCAACGGGCCAGCAGAAGCTGTGCCAGCGAGCACAACAGGATGGCGAGCGCCATCCGGTCCACGGCGTCGACCCCGCTCCCGGCGCGCACCTCGTCGACGATCCGGCCGAGCAGCCACGGGCCCGCGAGTCCGGCCAGGGCCGCGAGCGCGTTCAGGCCGAGGACGAGCGCGAAGGCCCGCCGGTCGGCGCGCACCAGGTGGGCCGCCGCCCGCCGGACGTCGGCACGCTCGGCGACGGGCAGCTGCCCCGGCGCGTCCGGCGTACCCGGTGTCCCCGGCGTCATCGGACCGCCTCCTCTTCCTCGCCGTCCCGCGCGACGAGGGCCCGGTAACCCGGCTCGGCGCCGAGGAGTTCACGGTGGCTTCCGGTGGCCATGACCTTGCCGTCGACCAGGTAGTGCACGACGTCCGCCCGGTCGAGCACCAGCGGCGAGGTGCCGGCCACCACGGTCGTACGGCCCGTGCGGGCGTCCCGCAGCCGGTCCGCCACCGTGGCCTCGGTGTGGGCGTCGAGCGCGGAGGTCGGCTCCACGGCGAGCAGCACCTCCGGATCGGCCAGCAGCGCCCGCGCCAGCCGGACGCGCTGGCGCTGGCCACCGGAGAGGGTGCGGCCCTGGGCGGCGACGAGGGTGTCGAGTCCGTCGGGGAGGCCCCGGACGATGTCGTCCGCGGCGGCCGCGTGCACGGCCCGGAACAGGTCCGCCTCCGAGGCCGCCCGAGCCCGCCCTCGGACGGCTGCGGCTTCGCCGGGGCGGGTCGCGCCCGGGGGAGGGGGCGGGGGTTCGACTCCGTCCGCGCCGCCCGGGTGAGGGTGCGCCGCGTCGATGGCATCGGGTTCCGTGCCTGGGTGGGTCTCGGTATGCCGTCGGGTGTGTGCCGGGTGCTTGTGACGGGTCGCGCCCGGGGGAGGGGGCGGGGGTTCGACTCCCTCCGCGCCGCCCGGGCGGGGGTGCGCCGCGTCGGTCGCGTCCGGTTCCCCGACCGTGTCGGTGTGTCGCCGGGGGTGTGCCGGGTCCTCGTGGAGGGGCGTCTCGATGCGGCGGAGCCGCGGATCGAGGCGGTCCCCCTCGTCCGGGTGGGCTTCCGCCGCGCCGATCACAGCGCGCAGGGGGCCCGCGAACAGGTCGGCCTCCGCTTCCGCGACCAGGATGCGCTCCCGCACCCGCGCGAGCGGCACCTCGTCCAGCCGTACCCCGCCCCAGGTGACGTCGGACGGGGCGTACCGGCCGAGCCGGTCGATCACCGCGGCGGCGTCCGCGGGGCGCGCCCCGGCCAGCGCGGTCAGCCGGCCCGGTGATACCCGCACCCCGGAGGCCGGGTCGTACAGCGCCGAGGGCTCCGCGGGGGCGTCGCGCGTGCCGTCGTCCGCCGCGGGCTCCAGCCGCAGGAAGGCGACGACGCGCCGGGCGGCCACCACGCCCCGGCTGAGCTGGTGGCCCATCTCGATGAGGAACGCCACCGGCCAGCCCAGCGCCACCACATAGCCGTACACCGACACCAGTTCGCCCACGCTGATGTGCCCCTGCGCGGCCAGCCGCGCCCCCAGCCAGGTCACCAGCGCCAGGAACAGCATCGGCAGCCCCACGCCGATGGCCTGGATCCAGCTGGTCACCGCCCCGACCTCGTAGCCCTGCGCCCGCAGCCGCGCCGAGTCCCGGCGGAAGGCGTCCGCGACCAGGTTCTTGCCGCCCAGCCCGTTCAGCACCCGCAGTCCGCCCGCGAGGTCGCCGATCCGCGCGGTCAGCACCGCCTGCCGCTCCCGGTACTCGGCCTCCCTGCCCTGCAACCGTCCCATCAGCGGCCCCAGCAGCACACCGAGGACCGGCACACCGAGCAGCACCACGAGGGCGAGCTGCGTCGAGACCGACAGCATCAGCGTGCCGACGGCGGCGTAGGCGACGACCGCTCCGACGCCGGGGCCCACGGCCGTCAGGGACTGGCTGATCGTCTGCACGTCGCCGACCCCGATGGTGACGACCTCCCCGGCCCCGACCTGACCGCGCAGCGCAGCCCCCAGCCGCACGGCGTGTCCGACGACGACCTTGACCGTGCGGAAGTTGGCGTCCATCCGGACCCGCGTCATCACGCGGTGCCGCATGACGCCCAGCCAGGCGTTGAACACCCCCACGACGACCAGCGCCCCGGTCCACAGCGCCAGCGCGCCCCGGTCGCCGGGCTCCAGACCGCGGTCGATCGCCCGGGCCATCAGGTAGGGCGTCGCCGCCAGCAGCACCATCCAGACACTGGCGAGCACCGCGCCCGCCGCGCACCGCCACCACTGCCGCCGGACCAGCCACCCCAGATAGCGCCAGCCGCCCCGGCGGTCGGGCGTGCCGGGGTCCTCGTACGCGTCGATCACCGTGCCCGCCCGTCCCCTCGGCCGCCGCTCACGCGAGGCTGTCCCGCCACGCCCGGTGCAGGTCCGCGAACCGGCCCGGGCCGGCGATCAGTTCGTCCGGCGGGCCGTCCTCCACGATCCGGCCCCGCTCCATCACGAGCACCCGGTCGGCGATCTCCACGGTGGAGAGCCGGTGCGCGATCACGACCGCCGTACGGCCCTTCAGCACCGTCGCCATCGCCCGCTGCACCGCCCGCTCCCCGGGAACGTCCAGCGAGCTGGTCGCCTCGTCCAGGATCAGCACCGCCGGGTCGGCGAGCAACGCCCGTGCGAACGCGACGAGTTGCCGCTGGCCGGCGGAGATGCGGCCACCGCGCTTGCGCACGTCGGTGTCGTAGCCGTCGGGCAGCGCGCTGATGAAGTCGTGCGCGCCGATCGCCTTCGCGGCCCGTTCGATCTCCTCCCGCGTGGCCTCCGGCCGGCCGATGGCGATGTTCTCCGCGACCGTGCCGGAGAACAGGAACGCCTCCTGCGTCACCATCACCACCCCGCGCCGCAGCTCCGGAACGGCCAGGTCGCGCAGGTCGGTGCCGTCCAGCAGGACCCGCCCGTCGGAGGGGTCGTAGAACCGGGCGAGCAGCTTGGCCAGCGTCGACTTGCCCGCGCCGGTCGAGCCCACGACGGCGACCGTCTGTCCCGCCGGCAGCGTCAGGTCGAAGCGGGGCAGCACCTCGCCGCCGGTGCGGTAGCCGAAGCGGACCCCGTCGAAGACGACCTCACGCCCGGGGTGCTCCGACTTCAGCGGCGGCAGCTCCTTCGGCGCGGTCGGCTCGGGCACCGACGGCGTCTGCGCCAGCAGCCCGGCGATCTTCTCCAGGGAGGCCGCCGCCGACTGGTAGGAGTTGAGGAACATGCCGAGCCGGTCGATCGGGTCGTACAGCCGGCGCAGGTACAGCACCGCCGCCGCCAGCACGCCCAGCGCCAGCGTGCCGTCGGCGACCCGGTAGGCGCCCCACAGCACGATGCCCGCGACGGCCGTGTTGGCGACCAGGCGCGAGCCGACGACGTAACGGGCCATCTCGAGCAGCGCGTCGCCGTTGGTCCGCTCGTGGCGCCCGTTCAGTGCGGCGAAGTCGGCGTCGTTGGCGGCCTCGCGGCGGAAGGCGCGCACGGGCCGGATGCCGTTCATCGTCTCCACGAACTTCACGATGACCGCCGCGATCGCCGTGGACCGCTCCCGGTACACCCGGTCCGCGCGCCGCCGGTACGTCCGCACCAGCCCGTACAGCGGCACGAACGACGCCACCGCCACGGCACCGAGCCCCAGGTCCAGCCAGAGCAGCAGCGCCGCGATGTAGACGAAGGAGAGGACGACCGTCACCAGCTCCTGCAGGCCCTCGTCGAGCAGTTCGCGCAGCGACTCCACGTCCGTGGTGGAGCGCGAGATCAGCCGGCCCGAGGTGTAGCGCTCGTGGAAGTCGACGCTCAGCGCCTGCGCGTGGCGGAAGATCCGCCCCCTGAGGTCCAGCAGCACGTCCTGGCTCACGCGGGCGGAGACCGCGATGAACGCGTACTGCAGGGCGCCGGCGGCCAGCGCGCACAGCAGGTAACCGGCGCCGACCGCGATCAGCGGACCCCGGTCGTGGTCGCGGAAGGCCGGCACGGCGCGGTCGATGGCGTACGCCACCAGCAGCGGACCGGCCTGCACGGCAGCCTGCTGGAGCAGCAGGAACACGACGGTGACGGCGACCCGGGCCCGCATGGGCGCCAGCAGGGAACGCAGCAGGGTGGCCGTGGCGCCCGGCGGGCTGGGCAGGACGTCGCGGTCGAAGTCGTCACCGGGGTGCTCCGCGCCCTCGGAGCGGGGCGGATCCTCCGCCCGGCCGGGAGCGGGCGGGGACGTGGTGGGGGCAGTCATCGCTGCTCGTCCTCCTCTTCCTGCCGTTCCCGCGCGCCCGACATCAGATGCGCGTACTCGGCGTTCGTCCGCAGCAGTTCCTGGTGGGTGCCGACGGCGGCGATCCTGCCCCGGGACAGCAGCGCCACCCGGTCGGCGAGCAGCACCGTGGAGGGGCGGTGCGCCACGATGAGGGCGGTGGTGTCGGCGAGCACCTGGCGCAGGGCGGCCTCGACGGCGGCCTCCGTGTGCACGTCCAGCGCGGACAGCGGATCGTCCAGGACGAGGAACCTCGGCCTGCCGGCCACGGCCCGGGCGAGCGCGAGGCGTTGGCGCTGCCCGCCGGACAGACTCAGGCCCTGCTCGCCGACCTGGGTGCCGGTGCCCTGCGGGAGGGCGTGCGCGAAGTCGGCCTGCGCGACGGCGAGCGCCCGCCGCAGCTCCTCGTCACCGGCCCCGTCACCGGCGCCCATGAGCACGTTCTCGCCGACGCTCGCCGAGAAGAGCGTGGGCTCCTCGAAGGCCACGGCGACCATCGCGCGCAGCTCCTCGCGGGGCAGGGTGGTGATGTCCTGGCCGTCCAGCGTGATCCGGCCGTCGGTCACCTCGTGCAGACGGGGGATCAGCGCGGTCAGCGTCGTCTTGCCGCTGCCGGTCGCGCCGACCAGGGCCATGGACTCGCCGGGACGGATGTGCAGGTCGACGCGGTCGAGGAGGGGCGGGGAGCCGGGGGGCGCGTCGGGGTACCGGAACCGGACGTTCTCGAACCGCACGCCGCCCCCGGACCCGGCTGCGGGCCTTCGAGCCTCTCCCGGTGCCTGAACGGCCCGGGAGGCACTGCGCACCGCCGGGCCGCGCGACCCACCCCCCGGTGCGGACCCGGACCCGCGCGGGGCCCCCGGTGACTCGACCTCCGCGTCCATCACCTCGAAGTACCGGTCCGTCGCCGTCGCCGCCTCCTGACTCATCGCCAGCAGGAAGCCGATCGACTCGACGGGCCAGCGCAGGGCCAGCGCCGTCGACAGGAACGCCACCAGCGTGCCCGCCGACAGCGACCCGTCCGCCACCTGCACCGCCCCGACCACCAGCGCCGCCCCGATCGCGAGCTCCGGCAGGGTCACGATGACCGCCCAGATGGCCGCCAGCAGCCGTGCCTTGCGCAGCTCCGTCCCGCGCAGCGTGTGCGACAGCTCGTGGAAGGCCCGGGCCTGGCTGCGGTGCCGCCCGAACCCCTTGATGATCCGGACGCCGAGCACGCTCTCCTCGACCACGGTCGTCAGGTCCCCGACCTGGTCCTGCGCGCGCCGCGCCACCTCGGAGTACTTCTTCTCGAAGAACGCGCAGGTGATCACGACGGGCACGGCGGGTCCGAGGACCACCAGCCCCAGCGTCCAGTCCTGCACCAGCATGATCCCCACGCCGACGAGGATCGTCACCCCGTTGACCAGCAGGAACGTCAGCGGGAAGGCGAGGAACATGCGCAGCAGCATCAGATCCGTCGTCCCGCGCGACAGCAACTGCCCCGAGGGCCACCGGTCGTGGAAGGCCACCGGCAGCCGCTGCAGGTGCCGGTACAGGTCCGCCCGCATCCCCGCCTCGACGCCCGCCAGCGGCCGGGCCACCAGCCACCGCCGCAACCCGAACAGCAGCGCCTCCGCCAGCCCCAGGAGCAGCAGGTACAGCGCGCCGAGCCACACGCCCGCCGGATCCCGGTCGGCGACCGGCCCGTCCACCATCCACTTCAGGACCAGCGGGATCACCAGCCCCACGCAGGAGGCGAGGATCGCCACGAACGCGGCGGTCGACAGCCGCGCCCGCACGGGACGGACGTACGGCCACAGCCGCAGCAGGGAACGTACGGCGGAACGGTCCTTGGCGGGTACAGGTGTCGTGGGCATCAGCGGCGAGCCTACGGTTCACCACCGGTACTGCCCACCGAGTTTCCGCCGTCGGCGGGGTCGTAGGAGGCACTGCCCGGACGGGCGACGCGCCTCCGGGCGCGCCCCCGTCCGCCCGCGTCGGTCAGGACGCCGGGTACGGCAGCAGCGTGCCGTCCACCTTCTCCCAGGCCGCCTTCAGTTCGGCCAGCAGCCCCGGCCGGTCGGCGGCGAGGTCGGCCTGCTCACGGGCGTCGGCGGCGAGGTCGAACAGGTGGTCCTTGCCGTTCGCGTCCCGGTAGTACTTCCAGTCGCCCCGGCGCAGCGCCCGGTTGCCCCGCACCCGCCAGAACAGGTCGCGCTCGGGTGCGTCCTCGCCGCGCAGGAGATAGCCCGCGAAGCTGTGGCCGTCCAGCGGGTACGCCGGGTGCGGCCGGGCGCCGCCCAGCTCCAGCAGGGTCGCCGTCCAGTCCGGCGAGTAGACGGGCTCGTGGCTGACCTGGTGCCCGTCGATCCGGGCCGGCCAGCGCAGGACGGTCGGCACCCGGATGCCGCCCTCCAGCAGTTCCGACTTGGCGCCGCTGAGCGGCCACTGGTAGGAGAAGCGCTCGCCGCCGTTGTCGCTGGCGAAGACGACGATCGTGTCCTCCTCCTGGCCGGAGCGGCGCAGCGCGGTGAGCACCTTGCCGA
Organism: Streptomyces sp. AC627_RSS907; assembly: GCF_019049165.1. NCBI lineage: Bacteria > Bacillati > Actinomycetota > Actinomycetes > Kitasatosporales > Streptomycetaceae > Streptomyces > Streptomyces sp. AC627_RSS907. The sequence continues at coordinate 7,736 of NZ_JAGMUE010000025.1, read as the reverse complement.
CCGAGGCGTCCAGGTTCTCGACCATCTCCGTGTACTTCTCCACCGACCCGCCGTCGTTGTGCGCCAGCGCACGCACTCCGCCCCCGGCCCGGAGCTTCGCCGCGATCCCGGCACCCGTCTCGGCGTCGTCCTCGGTCAGCCACGGCCAGTGCGGGGTGGTGAAGTTGAGGTTGAGCAGCCAGGGCCTGTCGTGGTCGCGGGACACGTACTCGACGGCCCGTTCGGTCAGGATGGTGGTGTAGTAGCGCAGGTCCTGGTACTCGGCGTCGCCCTCGTAGAGGTCGTAGTCGCCGAGCTGGCCGAGCTTGGAGAAGTACTCCAGGGCGCCGCCGAAGTTGCCGAAGAACTCGTCCCAGCCGGACTTGGTGGGGCTGTAGTCCGGCAGCCAGCCGCAGTGCCACTTGCCGATCAGCGCGGTGGCGTAACCCGCGTTCTTCAGCAGCGAGGCGAGGGTGGGGTGGTCCGGGTCCAGGCCCTGGGCGCGGTTGCCGATGGGCTCGGCCAGCCCGCCCTTGGTACGGCCCGGAAAGCGGCCCGTGTAGAGGCTGAACCGGGTCGGGGAGCAGGTCGCCGACCCGGAGTAGGCGTTGGTGAAGCGCACCCCCTGCGCGGCGAGCCGGTCCAGATGCGGCGTCCGGATGTGCGGGGAGCCGTACGACGACAGGTCCGCCCAGCCGAGGTCGTCGCCGAGGACGAACAGGATGTTGGGGCGTCTGCGGGGCCGGGCGGAGGCGGGACGGGAGCGGAAGGGGCGCTCGGCGGGAGCGGCCGAGGCGGTCGCGGGCGTACCGGCGACGGCCGTCACCGCTCCGCCGCCGACCAGACCACCGAAGGCACGACGGGATATTCCGGGCATGAGTGATCCTGGGGGGAGAAGGAGGGAGAGGGGGCGGGAGAGGCGGAGACCAGCGCGAGGAGGGCGCGGGGGCGCGGGTCAGCGACAGGCGGCGCCGCACTGGCGGCACAGGTCGACATGGCGTCGCGTCACGAGCGTGACGCGCACGCCGCGGTGAACGGCGATGGGCCTCATGACCTGGGACGTTGCCAACCGGCCCGCTGCACCGTCAAGAAGATCACCGCCACGTTCACGAAGCCGCAACGAGCAGCAACGAGCCGCAACGATCCGGAACGAGCCGGAACGGGAACCGACACGAACCGGGCCGGGGCCCGACGGGACCAGCCGCGTCCCGACGCGCTCACACGCCTCCCTGGCGACACCGGACGCGCCCGGACGCACCGGACACGTTCGAACGCGCCCGGGGCGACCCGGTGAGGCCGGCGGTCCCGGGCTCGCGGCGGGCCGCGGAGGTCAGCCGACGACTTTCAGGAGCAGCACTGTCCGGCCCGGCACCGTGATCGGGCCCCCCGCCGCGAACTCCTCGTCCGGCGCCTGCGACTGCTCCTCCCGGCCGGTGTCCACGACCACCTCGTACCGCTCCGCCCACGGCGGTCCCGGCAGGACGAAGGGGACGGGGCGCTCCCCGGCGTGCAGGACGGCCAGGAAGCTGTCGTCGGTGATCGGCGCGCCGCGCTCGTCCCGGCCCGGGATGTCCCGCCCGGACAGGTACATGCCGAGGGTGGCGGCGGGGGCGTACCAGTCCCGCTCCGTCATCTCCGTGCCCCGGGCCGTGAACCAGGCCAGGTCGCGCAGTCCGTCGGCGGAGTGCGCCCGGCCGGAGAAGAACGCCCGGCGGCGCAGCACGGGATGCCGGTGGCGCAGCGCGATCAGCCGGGAGGTCAGCTCGAACAACGGCCGCCATCCGGGGTCGTCGAGCAGACTCCAGTCCACCCAGCTGATCTCGTTGTCCTGGCAGTAGGCGTTGTTGCTGCCGCCCTGGGTGCGGCCCATCTCGTCGCCCGCGACCAGCATCGGGACCCCGGTCGACAGCAGCAGCGTGGTCAGCAGGTTGCGCAGCTGGCGCCGCCGGAGCGCCCGCACGCCCTCGTCGTCCGTCTCGCCCTCCGCGCCGCAGTTCCAGGACCGGTTGTCGTCCGTGCCGTCCCGGTTGCCCTCGCCGTTGGCCTCGTTGTGCTTGCGCTCGTACGACACCAGGTCCCGGAGCGTGAAGCCGTCGTGCGCGGTGACGAAGTTGACCGACGCGTACGGGCGGCGGCCGCCCCAGGCGTACAGGTCGCTGGAGCCCGACAGGCGGTAGCCCATTTCCCGCACGTCCGGCAGGGCGTGGCGCCAGAAGTCCCGTACGGCGCCCCGGTAGCGGTCGTTCCACTCCGTCCACAGCGGTGGGAAGGCGCCCACCTGGTACCCGCCCGAGCCGACGTCCCAGGGCTCGGCGATCAGCTTCACCCGCCGCAGCACCGGGTCCTGCGCGATCACCGCGAGGAACGGGGAGAGCATGTCGACGTCGTGCATGGAGCGGGCCAGCGCCGCCGCCAGGTCGAAACGGAAGCCGTCCACGCCCATCTCCGTCACCCAGTAGCGCAGCGAGTCGGTGATCAGGCGCAGGACGTGCGGCTGCACGACGTGCAGGGTGTTGCCGCAGCCGGTGTAGTCGGCGTAGCGGCGCGCGTCCGGCTGGAGGCGGTAGTAGCCGCGGTTGTCGATGCCCTTCAGGGAGAGCATCGGGCCCAGCTCGCCGGCCTCCGCCGTGTGGTTGTAGACCACGTCGAGGATCACCTCTATGCCGGCCGCGTGCAGCGCGCGCACCATCCGCTTGAACTCGCCGACCTGCTCGCCGGTGGTGCCGGAGGCGGCGTAGGCGGCGTGCGGGGCGAAGTAGCCGATCGAGTTGTAACCCCAGTAGTTCCTCAGGCCCCGCTTCAGCAGGTGGTCCTCGTGCGCGAACTGGTGGACCGGCAGCAGCTCCACCGCCGTCACGCCCAGCCGTGTCAGGTGCTCGATGGCCGCCGGATGCGCCAGACCGGCGTAGGTGCCGCGCAGTTCCTCGGGGATGCCGGGGTGCAGTTGGGTGAAGCCGCGCACGTGCAGCTCGTAGATGACCGAGTCCGCCCACGGCGTCTTGGGCCGGTGGTCGTCCGCCCAGTCGTCGTCGTCGTGGACGACGACCCCCTTGGGGACGTACGGCGCCGAGTCCCGGTCGTCGCGCACGGTGTCGGCCACGTGCTGCTCGGGCCAGTCACGGACGTGCCCGTACACCTCCGGCGGCAGCCCGAAGTCGCCGTCCACCGCGCGCGCGTACGGATCGAGCAGCAGTTTCGCCGGGTTCCAGCGGGCGCCGGTCCACGGGTCCCAGCGGCCGTGCACCCGGTAGCCGTAGCGCCGCCCGGGCAGCACCCCCGGCACGAAGCCGTGCCAGATCTCGTGCGTCAGCTCGGTCAGCCGCACCCGGCTCTCCCCACCGCCGGGACCGGGCTCGTCGAACAGGCACAGCTCCACCGCCTCCGCCCCGCCCGCCCACAGCGCGAAGTTCGTCCCCGCCACCTGGTCCGGACCGGTCCGGAACCGGGCGCCCAGCGGCACCGGTGTGCCCGGCCAGGCCGGCACGGCGGGCGGTGACGCGGCACGCCGCGCGCCGTTCACCACGACGTCGGGGCGCCCGTGCTCGGCGGCCTGCTTCCCGGCCACCGCCTCCTGCTCGGCTGCGCTGGACACCTGTCAGCCTCCTGCGGCTCGTGGAACGACGTGGCGAGGACGGGAGAAGGGCGCACGGTGTCCCGACCGTCGCTCCCCGTCGCGTCGTCCTCCCCACTGTTCTGCCCACCGCGTGGCTCGCACTCACGTTTCACCCGGGCGGACCGGTCGGCGCGGGGGCCCACGATGGCCCGTGCATGGGCGCGCACGGCGCGCGGGGGCCGCACGGGAGGACGCCCCCGCGGCAGCGGGCCCGGCGGGGGGCGCACGAGCGGGAAGGAGTGGCAGGCGGGCGGTGCGGTGAGTCGAACACCGCCCCGGCCGCGAACTCGGTACGGAACGGTGACAATTCCCCTGTCCCACGCGCCCCTGGCCTGCGGTTACGATGCGCCGGTGCGCGCAGGCACACATGGGGCGCGGGCCGAACCAGGCCCGTCGAGGGGAGACAAGTTGAACGTGCGTCCGATATCGGGGGCGTCACCGGCGGGCATCCGGGGGCGGGGCGGCAAGGGACGCGGCAGGGTACTGCCGGCGTTGGCACTGGGCGTGACGCTGACACTGACAGCGTGCGGCGGGGGCGGCTCGGGGGCCGGGGACGACGGCGGCAAGAACGCCAAGGACTCCACCGCGGCGGAGAGCAAGCAGTCCGAGGCGGTCGTCACCATCGCCCCCCAGAACGGGGCCAAGGCCGTCGACACCAGCGGCGTCCTCAAGGTCGGCGCCGCCAAGGGCAAGCTCACGGAGGTCGTGGTCAAGGACGCCGAGGGCGAGAAGGTCGACGGCGAGATATCCGGGGACGGCGCCACCTGGACGCCGTCCACCCACCTGGCCGCCTCCACCACGTACACCGTGCACGCGGTCGCCAAGGACTCCGAGGGCCGCACGGCGGCCGAGGACTCCCGCTTCACCACTCTGACGCCGAAGAACACCTTCACCGGCTCCTTCACACCCGAGGACGGTTCGAAGGTCGGCGTCGGTATGCCGTTCTCGATCCGCTTCACCCGGGGCATCACCAACCCGGAGGACGTCGAGAAGGCCATCCGCATCAAGACCGAGCCGGCCGTCGAGGTCGAGGGCCACTGGTTCGGCAACGACCGTCTCGACTTCCGCCCGGAGAAGTACTGGAAGGCCGGCACCAAGGTCACCGTCGACCTCGACCTCGACGGTGTCGAGGGCCGCGACGGCGTCTACGGCAAGCAGGACAAGACCGTCTCCTTCACCGTCGGCCGCAGCCAGGTCTCCGTCGTCGACGCCAAGAAGCTGACGATGACGGTCATGCGGGACGGCAAGACCGTCAAGACCATTCCGGTCACCACCGGTGCGCCCGGCTACGAGACCTGGAACGGCCAGATGGTCATCACCGAGCGGCTCCCCGTGACCCGCATGAACGGTGAGACGGTCGGCTACGGCGGCGAGTACGACATCAAGGACGTCCCGCACGCCATGCGCCTGTCCACCTCCGGCACCTTCATCCACGGCAACTACTGGGGCGGCGACGCCTTCGGCAACCGCAACGCCAGCCACGGCTGCATCGGCCTGCGCGACGTGCGCGGCGGCTGGGACGAGAAGGCGCCGGCCGCCTGGTTCTTCGACAACTCGCTCATCGGCGACGTGGTCGTGGTGAAGAACTCCAACGACGCGGTCATCGCCCCGGACAACGGCCTCAACGGCTGGAACATGTCCTGGGAGAAGTGGAAGGCGTAACGAGCCGGGTCGACAGGTCGACAGCCCGCGCCCCGCAGGGGCGCGGGCTGTCCCCGTGTGCGGCTCCGCCGTGGGCGCGAGCGACCCCGCCACCGTCCGCGGGCCGACGGCGAACCCGCGACTGCCGCCGGGCGTGAACGCCCGCTAACCTGCGGAGCATGACCGTACATCTCGAAGTCGCGGACGGCGTCGGCACGCTGCGTCTGGACCGCCCGCCCATGAACGCGCTGGACGTCGCCACGCAGGACCGGCTGAAGGAGCTCGCCGAGGAGGCCACCCGCCGCGACGACGTACGCGCCGTGGTGATCTACGGCGGCGAGAAGGTGTTCGCGGCGGGCGCGGACATCAAGGAGATGCAGGTGATGGACCACGCGGCGATGATCCCGCGCGCCCGTGCCCTGCAGGACTCCTTCACCGCGGTGGCCCGCATCCCCAAGCCCGTCGTCGCGGCGGTGACGGGCTACGCGCTCGGCGGCGGCTGCGAACTGGCGCTCTGCGCCGACTTCCGCATCGCCGGGGACGACGCGAGGCTGGGCCAGCCGGAGATCCTGCTCGGCCTGATCCCGGGCGCCGGCGGCACCCAGCGGCTGTCCCGGCTGATCGGTCCCTCCAAGGCCAAGGACCTGATCTTCACGGGCCGGCAGGTGAAGGCCGACGAGGCACTCGCGCTCGGCCTCGTGGACCGGGTGGTGCCCGCCGCCGAGGTGTACGAGCAGGCGCACGCCTGGGCCGCCCGGCTCGCGAAGGGCCCCGCGATCGCCCTGCGCGCGGCCAAGGAGGCGATCGACACGGGCCTGGAGACGGACATCGAGACCGGCCTCGCCGTCGAACGGAACTGGTTCGCCGGCCTGTTCGCCACCGAGGACCGCGAACGCGGCATGCGCAGCTTCGTGGAAGAGGGCCCGGGGAAGGCGAAGTTCCTCTGACGGGTCCCCGCATCCGCTCCGAGACCGGCACGGCGCGTCCGCAACCGTCGTGCCGCCCGGTCCGGATCCCTCGACGGGGCAGGTTATGGCCGCCTTAACGCACCCCGAAGCGCGTCTGGTCGAGGGAGCCCGCCGCACGTCCGCCCCCTGTCCGCCGCAGGGCCGGTGCACGCCTGTGGCCGAAGCGTCGGCCCAGGTCAGGGGCTCGCGCTGACCTTCACGTGCCGTTGGCATATGCCGATCGGCCGCTGCCGGGCCGGGCTCCGCAAGGGTGCATTCCCGGGGAACGGCCACGGAGCCCACCCGAGGGCGGCCATGATGGGGGGCATGGCGGGGCTGGAGGGTACGGAACAGCCGCGGGGAGCCGGACGTGCGACCGTGGCGCGCTGGTCGCCGGCGGTCGAGGACGAACGGGCGCTCAAGGCGCTGGAGTCGTACGGCAGTCCGACGGAGCGTGAGGTGGTGTTGCCGTCCCTCCCCGAGTCCGCGGCCACCGCCCGCCGACTGGCCCAGGTCGTGGTCCTGCGCCAGTGGAACCTCGGACCCAAGGTCACGGAGGACACCGTCCTGCTCGTCTCCGAGCTGGTGGGCAACGCCGTACGCCACACCGGTGCCCGTGTCTTCGGCCTCCACATGCGTCACCGCCCCGGCTGGATCCGCGTCGAGGTCCGCGACCCGTCCAGAGGGCTGCCGTGTCTGATGCCGGTGCAGGAGACGGACATCAGCGGGCGTGGCCTCTTCCTCGTCGACAAGCTGTCCGACCGGTGGGGCGTCGATCTGCTGCCGCGCGGCAAGACGACGTGGTTCGAGCTGCGGGTGGCGGACCGCTGAAGGGCCGTCTCCCGCCGGTGGCAACGCCGTTGGCCGGACACGCCGCCTACGGGTGACGTTCCGTGAACCGGCGGCGCGGACCCGGGACAGTACCCGCATGATCGCCACTCGCCTGCGGCGACGGACCGTCGCCGTCGCCCTCTCCCTGTCCGCCGTCTTCGCCACCTCGGCCGCCACCGTCCCCGGGACGGCGGCCACGACGACGGCACCCGCCAAGGCCGCCCCCGCCTGCCCCCAGTTCGACGACAAGATCAAGGCCGCCGCCGACCGGGACGTCGACGTCGACCGCATCACGCCCGAGCCGGTCTGGCGTACCACGTGCGGCACCCTCTACCGCAGTGACAGCCGCGGCCCGCAGGTCATCTTCGAGGAGGGCTTCCACGCCAGGGACGTCGAGAACGGCCAGTACGACGTCGAGAAGTACGTCCTGGTCAACCAGCCCTCGCCCTACGTGTCGACGACCTACGACCACGACCTGTACAAGACCTGGTACAAGTCCGGTTACAACTACTACATCGACGCCCCGGGCGGCATCGACGTCAACAAGACCATCGGCGACACCCACAAGTGGGCCGACCAGGTCGAGGTCGCCTTCCCCGGCGGCATCCAGCGGCAGTACGTCATCGGCGTCTGCCCGGTCGACCGGCAGACCAAGACCGAGATCATGAGCGAGTGCGAAAGCAACCCGCACTACAAGCCCTGGCACTGACCGCCCCGGCCCCGGC
>NZ_JAGMUE010000245.1:0-761 GCF_019049165.1 Streptomyces sp. AC627_RSS907 | reverse complement strand
TGCGGGGGTGGCCCTGGGTCGCGGTGAAGACCCGCTGGGGCCTGAGCCTGGTCCCCACGCGTGCGGGGGTGGTCCCAGCAAAACGACGATGACCATTTCGGCCGGGTACTGGTCCCCGCCCGTGCGGGGATGGCCCCCGACTGCTGTCCCACCCGGACGAAGATAGGAGACCGAATGACCGCATCGGAATCATGGGGCGACGCGGCGAGGGCGCTGGCCGACAAGGTGGCCGCAAACGCTCTGGAGTGGCACGAAGCAGTCAGTGAGACCCCCCGCCACCTGCTCGTACCCCATTGGTGGGAACGCGTGCCGAACAGCCCGACTGAAGAGTGGGAGTTGGTAGCCCACGCCGAAGATTCCAGGGCGCGGATCGCAGCGGTTTACGGTGACGAAACCCTTGTCACGCGCGTCGGCCCCCTGCACGCCGACCACGCGAAGGCGGAACAACGGGCGGCGGGTAGTCCCACCTCGTCCTCGACGCTTCCGAGTCTGATCGTTTCGATGATGCACCGGTTGAACGCGGAACCCGGACATCAGGTCCTGGACGTGGGCACCGGCTCCGGCTATGCGCTTTCCCTCTTCGCGCGACGTCTCGGAGACGAGTACGTGACGAGTGTGGACGTGGACCCGTATCTCGTTGAGGCCGCTCGCGCCCGCCTCGCTGCATTCGGCCGCATCCCTCGGATCGAAGCAATCGACGCGACGGGGGAACTCCCCGAACCCGCTTATGACCGCATCATGGCCACGGTGTCCGTCCGCCC
>NZ_JAGMUE010000244.1:1287-4185 GCF_019049165.1 Streptomyces sp. AC627_RSS907 | reverse complement strand
CTGAGCCAGGATCAAACTCTCCGTGAATGCTTGCCGGTGATCCGGCGTACACCACGAGAGCGGAACAGTCGGAGGAATGATCCGACTGTTCACAGCGTCCTCGCTGTGTTTTTCAAAGGAACCTCGTCCCAGCCTGATGGCCGGAGACGGGGTATCAACATATCTGGCGTTGACTTTTGGCACGCTGTTGAGTTCTCAAGGAACGGACGCTTCCTTTGTACTCACCCTCTCGGGCTTTCCTCCGGGCGCTTCCCTTCGGTCTTGCGTTTCCGACTCTATCAGATCCTTTTCCGATCCGATTTCCTCGGTGCTTTCCAGGTTCCCGCTTTCGCGTTTCCCTTTCCGGCGGTTCCGACTCTATCAGATCCTTTCGGGCCCTGATTCCCCGTCAGAGGGGGTTGTCTTCCCGGCTGTTGGGCCGTTCCGACGAGGTGAGACTCTAGCGGATTCCCGGCTCCCGAGCTAATCGGGGGCCGCGTCCTTTCGAACGTGGATTCCTCATTCCGCAAATACACGCGCCAATGACACGACGACGCCGAACAGTACGACTGCTCGTCGTGAAGTGGTTGGTACCTGCGGAATCGCTGTCCGGGGACCGACCGGAGTCGGCGCTCACGTCGGACAACTCGGAGAACACTACGAGTGTGAACGGGGCGTGTCAACTCCGGGGCGGCCCGACCGCTGGAGGCGTACTGTGGGACGCGTGATGACGCGTACGTGTACCCAGCTCTGGTGGGCCGCCTGACGGCGGCCGTACTCACGTATGCGTTCAACGGCCGCCGCTTCGGCGGCCGTTCTCGTATCTCCCTCCAGTAGGGCGGCCGGCGGGTGGCGGCGGCCCTGACCAGGAGGTGGAGAGATGACACGGGTCTTCAGTGGGGTCAAGCCGACCGGGCACCTGACGCTGGGGAACTATCTGGGCGCCATGCGGCAGTGGGCCGCGGAGGACCAGCACCGGTCGGACGCGCTGTTCTGCGTCGTCGACCTGCACGCGCTGACCGTGGACCACGATCCGGCGCGGGTGCGCAGGCTGAGCCGGCAGGCGGCGTCGCTGTTGCTGGCGGCAGGGCTGGATCCTCAGCTGTGCACCGTGTTCGTGCAGAGTCACGTGGACGAGCACGCCCGGCTCTCCTACGTACTGGAGTGCGTCGCCACCGACGGGGAGATGCGGCGGATGATCCAGTACAAGGAGAAGGCCGCGCGGGAGCGGGGGCGGGGTGGGAGCGTACGGCTGTCGCTGCTGACGTATCCCGTGCTGATGGCGGCGGACATCCTGGCGTACGGGGCAAAGGACGTGCCGGTCGGGAACGACCAGACCCAGCACGTGGAGCTGGCGCGGGATCTCGCGGTGCGGTTCAACCAGCGGTACGGGCACACGTTCGTCGTACCGCGGGCCACGAATCCCGCGGTGGCGGCGCGAGTGATGAACCTGCAGGACCCGGCGTCGAAGATGGGGAAGAGCGACGACGTCGGGCCGGGCATCGTCTATCTGCTGGACGAGCCGGACGTCGTGCGGAAGAAGGTCATGCGGGCCGTGACCGACAGCGGGCGCGAGGTCGTGTACGACCGGGAGGCGCGTCCCGGGCTCGCGAACCTGCTGGAGATCCTCGCCGCCTGCACGGGGGCGGGGCCGGCGGAGCTGGCGGGCGGGTACGACTCGTACGGCGCGTTGAAGAAGGACACCGCCGAGGCCGTCGTCGAGGTGTTGCGGCCCCTGCAGGAACGGCACAAGGAGCTGTGCGCGGATCCCGGGTACGTGGAGGACGTGCTCCGGGAGGGCGCGGAGAAGGCGCGGGCGATGGCCCGGCCGACCGTGGATGCCGCTTACCGGGCGATCGGGCTGCTGCCGCCCGTGAACGCGGCCCGGTAGGCGCGGGGGCTGGCGGCGAGGCGCGATGCGAAGTGCCGACGCATCGCGCCCTCGCCGCCGAACCCGGCCCGGCGGGCGACCTCGGGCATGGGCAGGTCGGTGCGTTCCAGGAGCTTCTGGGCGGCGGCGATGCGCTGGTCGCTGCACGGGGGCGGGTTCGGGGAGGTGGTGATGACGCAGGATGTCGTGACCGCGGCGAAGTGAGCCCTGGGGTGGGGTGGTGCGGGTCAGTCCTTGGTGCCCGAGGCGAGTTCGCGGCTGCGGTCTCGGGCGGCTTCCAGGGCGGCGATGAGGGCGGCGCGGACGCCGTGGTTCTCGAGTTCGCGGATGGCGTTGATGGTGGTGCCGGCGGGGGATGTCACGTTCTCGCGGAGCTTGACGGGGTGTTCTCCGCTGTCGCGGAGCATCGTCGCGGCGCCGATCGCGGACTGGACGATCAGGTCGTGGGCCTTGTCGCGAGGCAGGCCGAGGAGGATGCCGGCGTCGGTCATGGCTTCGACCAGGTAGAAGAAGTACGCCGGGCCGGAGCCGGAGAGGGCGGTGCAGGCGTCCTGCTGGGACTCGGGGACGCGGAGCGTCTTGCCGACGGCGCCGAAGATCTCCTCGGCGTGGGCGAGGTGGTCGGCGGTGGCGTGGGTGCCGGCGGAGATGACGGACATCGCCTCGTCGACGAGGGCGGGGGTGTTCGTCATGACCCGGACCACCGGAGTCCCGGTGGCGAGGCGGTCCTCGAAGAAGGAGGTCGGGATGCCCGCGGCGCCGCTGATGACCAGGCGGTCGGCGGGGACGTGCGGGGCGAGTTCGTCGAGGAGCGTGCCCATGTCCTGCGGCTTGACCGTGAGGATCAGGGTGTCCGCGGTCTTGGCGGCCTCGGCGTTGGTGACCGGGGTGACGCCGTGGCGGGTGCGGAGTTCGTCGGCCCGTTCCTGGCGGCGGGCGGTGACCAGGAGGTCGGCGGGGTCCCAGCCTGCTCCGATCATCCCGCTGAGCAGGGCTTCGCCGATCTTTCCGGTGCCGAGGACTGCGAC
>NZ_JAGMUE010000244.1:0-1238 GCF_019049165.1 Streptomyces sp. AC627_RSS907 | reverse complement strand
CTCTGGGGGTGCGTCGTCCGTCGCCATCCTTGCACCCCGGGGGTGGGTGGGGGCGGGGCGTCCAGTGGGCGGGATGTCCGGGAGGGGTGGCTGTCCGGGGGGGCGGCTGTGCCGTCCGGCCGCTTCTCGGCGGCGACGTCCAGCCCGAAGTGGCGCTCGACGCGCTCGGCGGCCGCCGCGATCCACGGCACGTCGAGGGCGTCGGTGTTCCACCACAGTGCGAGCGCGCCGCCCGGGCGCAGCACGCGCAGTGCCTCCGGGACCGCCCGGGCGGGGTCGGTCCAGTGCCAGGCCTGGGCGTAGGTGAGGAAGTCGGCGCAGTGGCCGGCGAGCGGGAGGGCGTTGCCGTTGCCCTGGACGATCGGCACGTCGGGCAGGGTGCGGCGGAACTCGGCCGCCATGCCGGTACCGGGTTCGGCGGCGATGACGTCGGCGCCGCGCGCGTGCAGGCGGGCGGTGGCGATGCCCGTGCCGGCGCCCACGTCCACGGCGCGGGAGCCGGCGAGGGGGCGGCCGGCCAGCTCCTCCAGCGCGTCGAAGAGGGCGGTCGGGTAGGAGGGGCGGCTGGCGGCGTACTGGGCCGCGGCGGCGTTGAAGGAGTGGGCTCGGGCGGTGTGGGAGGCGGGGGGAGGTGTGGTCCCGGATGTCGTCATACGGCCATCGTGACCGGGGGCGGGACCGCGTGCCGGGGGTTTTCGCGGGCGTGACCATCGGCCGGCCGGTCGGGACGGTCCAGGTCCCTCCGTCCCCCGCCGGCGTCGACAGCGCTCGTGATCAGGACACCTAGCGGCGGCGGCGCTTCTTCGGGTTGCCCGAGCGGCGGGTGACGCGCTTCTCGTACTCCTCGCGGGCCCTGTCGTACTCGGCGCGGTGGAGTTTCTCGCCCGGGGCCTCGGTGAAGGTGCGGAGGAAATAGGCGAGGAGCGAGCCGATGAAGCCGATGGCCAGCAGTCCGCGCAGGGAGGCCTGGCGGTCGGGGTCGGGCCGGCTGCTGAAGCCCGACCAGGTGTGCCGGAAGGCCAGGGCGCTGCAGATCGCGAACATCACGACCATCAGCAGGCTGACGAAGCTGCCGATGTCGGCGATCTGGAGGCCCTGGTAGGCGACGCGGAGGACGAAGCAGGCGGCGGCCGCCGCGACGAGGGAGCCGACGGCCAGGCCGGCCCGGCGGGCGGTGTAGCCGTGGTCGTGGTTCACCCAGGTCGTGCCGTAGAACCGGAGGGGTTCGGGGCGGGGGC
>NZ_JAGMUE010000243.1:31394-32659 GCF_019049165.1 Streptomyces sp. AC627_RSS907 | reverse complement strand
ACCCCCACCCCGACCCCGACGCCGGTCCGCCCCGCGGTGCCCGCGCCCGAACCGTCCGCCACTCCCACGCCCCGGCCGTCGCTCAGCCCGGTGCACTACCCGCGCTACCGCACGACCCGGCCGCACCAGCGGTCCTCGCGCGGGGCCACGTCACCGCTCGTCTTCGTCCTGCTCATCACGGTGCCCGCGGTGGTCGCCGTCGCCGCGCTCCGTGCGCGCTGATCCTCTGGAGGCCTCCCTTGGCGGAATGGCTTGTTCTCACTCTCGCGATGCTGGCCGCCTGTGCCGTGGTGGTCGTCGTCACCCTCGTACGGCACCGCACGGCGTCCGACGACGAGGACCCCAGCGAGACCCCGGACGTCATCGAGTACATGACGATGTGGATCGGCGTGGTGTACGCCATCGTCCTGGGTCTGGCCATCGCCGGTGTCTGGGAGGCGCGCAGCGCCGCCCAGGACCACGTGCAGACGGAGGCCGTCGCCCTGCACGAGATCTCGGAGCGCGTCCGGGTCTATCCGCCCGAGGTCCGTGACCGCATCCGGGATGATGTCAACGCCTATGTCGGACACGTCGTCACCACCGAGTGGAAGACCATGGCGGACCACGGCCGGGTCACCGAACGCGGCACCGAACTCCTCGACCGCGTCCGCGCGGACGTCACCGACTACGAGCCGCGGACGGACTTCGAGGCACAGGCCTACCAGCCGCTTCTCGACCAGGTGACCGCGGCCGACCAGGCCCGCATCGCCCGGTCGGAGTCGACCGGGGCGACCATGCCGGGCGTGGTGTGGTTCGGGCTGATCGCCGGCGCCGTCGTCACGATCGGGATGGTCTTCGCCCTGCAGATCCGCCGCACGGCACGCGAACTGGTCCTCGCCGGGCTGTTCTCGGCGCTGATCGCCTTCCTGCTCTTCCTGATCTGGGACTTCGACGCGCCGTTCAGCCGCGGCATCGCGGCGTCGACGGAGCCGTTCCTCAACCTCTTCCCGGGGGTCGAGGGCTGACGCGGCGCGCACGGGTCCTCTCCCGGCGACCGGTTCACCGGGGCCGCCGGGAGACGCCGAGAGACGACCGGCACACCCCCTGCGCACGGCCGCACCCGTCCCCCGTGCACGCCGTCCCGGCGTTTCGGACATCGCCGTGCCGGGACCGGCCGCGGGAGACAGCGGCCCGACGTACGGCTGCGGCGCCCGCACCGCCTCGCCCCGCCCCGCCCCGCCCCCGCAGGGCTCCGCCCCGAAGGCCGAGTCCGTACGGTCGGGGAC
>NZ_JAGMUE010000243.1:0-31371 GCF_019049165.1 Streptomyces sp. AC627_RSS907 | reverse complement strand
GAAGGACGGAAGGACGGGAGGCGGGGAACGGCGGGCGGGGGACAGGGAGCGACGGGCGGGGGACAGGGAGCGACGGGCGGGGGACGGGGAGAGCGGCGTCGGAAACAGGTCAGAACCGCCGCTCCGCCCGGCGCCGCATCCAGAACGTGCCGCCGCCGGCGACGGCCGCGGCGACGAGCCCGGCGCCGATCGCCATGTCGGCCACCGTGGCCCCGCTGGAGCTGCCGCCGCCGACGCCGGCGCGGACACCACCGATGACGGTGAAGGCCGCCGGACGGGTCAGCCGCCTGCCCGAGCAGTTCACCGTGACCGTGATGTCGTACGCCCCCGGCCGGGCGTCCTGCCTGATGACGGCGGTGCCCCTGGACGTCGCGTTGGCACCCGTCACCGGGGTCAGGGCGGTCGTCCCGAACGCGTCCGAGGTCATCATTCCGCCCTGCGGGCAGCCGTCGACCGTCACGGTCATCTGACCGCCGCGGGCGACCACGCTGGGCAGGGCGACGATGTTGCTCGGGGTGTTCCGGTCGTCGCCGGCGGTGGCCGTGGGGGCGGCCAGCCCGAGGACGGCGACCGCGGCGCCGACGGCCGCCAGGGCACGAGTGTTACGCATGTGATCCTCCGCGGAAGACGCCCCGGGACCCGTCCCCGGTCGTTCGGCGAGAAAGCGTCTCCCTGATAGACCCTCAGTTACCGTGCCGCCAGCCGCATTTCGGGATGGTCCGTCCTGGTGAGGGGCCTGCCGCGCCGGCCGTCGCGCCGCACGGCGTCGCCGCAGGTGACGAGCCGTCAGGAGCATCCTTCCGGGGAAGTCCCGGATGGCTCACGGCAGGGCTCGGGCGCCACCCGTTCGCCGCCGTCCCGTCGCCGCCCGCGAGCACGGCCCTTAGCGTTCTCGTAGGCGCGGATGGCACGGCGACGGCCGGGCCGAGAGGGGATGGCGAATGGTTGCGTCCGAGGTGGCCGAGGAGGAGGGGCGCCCCGGGAAGCGCGCTCCCTGGGGCGTGATCGCGCTGGTGCTGCTGACCGGGCTCGCGCTCATGCGCAACGGTTCGGGGGAGTTCGACGCGGGCCCTCCCCAGCCGGTGCCGGCCGCCGCCTCGGACAGCCGCGTGGCCGGCCGCGACGGCGCCGCCGGCCACGCGCCGCTGCCGTACGCGGTGCCCGACCGGGTCACCGTCCCCGCCATCCGGGTCGACGCGCCGGTCACGCCGGTCGGTCTGGACGCGGACGGCTGGGTCGGCGCGCCGCCGCCGGAGGACCCGAACCTGGCCGGCTGGTTCACCGGCGCGGTGTCCCCGGGCGAGAAGGGCACCGCGGTCGTGGTCGGCCATGTCGACAACAGGCAGGGCCCCGCGGTCTTCTACGGACTCGGGGCCCTGGAAAAGGGGGACGACGTCGAAGTACACCGCCAGGACGGGAAGACAGCGGTGTTCGACGTCTACGGCGTCGAGGTGTTCGCGAAGGACGATTTCCCGGGCGACCGGGTCTACGCCTCCAAGGGCGGCCCCGAACTGCGGGTCATCACCTGTGGCGGCGCCTACTCCCGGCAGCACGGCTACGAGGGGAACGTCGTCGTCTTCGCCCGCCTGGCCGGTGTCCGCTGAGCGTGCCACGGCGGCGCGCGCGTGTCCGGGCTACGGCCGCCGGGGGACGGTGAGGTGGTAGCCGGAGTCCAGCAGCTCGGGCAGATAGACGCGCAGGGCGCGGACGCTCTGCGAGCGGTCGCCCCCGGCGTCGTGGGAGAGCACCACGACGCCGGGGGCGGCGCCGTCCTCGACCCGGTCGACGATGGTGCCGGTGCCGGGAGTGGTCCAGTCGAGGGTGTCGACGGTCCAGGCGAGCGGTTCCATGCCGAGTTCCGCGCCGAGCTGGAAGGCGGCGCGGTTCCACGCTCCGTACGGCGCCCGGAACCAGCGCGGCGGCTCGCCGTAGGCCTCCTCGACGACCTCGCTCGTGCGCTCCATCTCGGACCTGATGCGGCGCCGGGTGAGGGTGGTCAGCAGGGGGTGCGACCAGGTGTGGTTGCCGACCACGTGTCCTTCGTCGGCCATCCGGGACAGCAGGTCCCGGTGGTAGTCCGCCATCTCCCCGCACACGAAGAACGTCGCGCGCACCTCGTACTTCGCCAGGATGTCCAGGATGTCGGGGGTGTAGCGGGGATCGGGGCCGTCGTCGAAGGTGAGCATCATGGTGCGGCCCCGGCCGGACATGCGCAGGATCGGCTCGCTGCGCACCGGGGGCCGCCGGGGCGCGGTACCGGGTGTGTCGTAACCGGTGAGGGGCCGCAGGCGGTACGCGGAGGGCTTGAGCGGGCGGCGTGCCGGGGGCCCCGGGGCGGGGGCGACCGGCCGGGCGGGGCCGTCCCCCAGGCCCACCGCGAGCGCACCGGCGGCGCCGGCCGCTCCCACGGCCGCGGCACCGGCGAGCAGAGCACGACGCCGTGTGAGCAACTGATCCTTCTCCATGACCCATCAGTCGCCCGGCCACGGTCCGACGCACCTGAGCAACACCGGCGCGGCGGCACGGAACCACCCGCCCGGCCCAAGACCGGGAACGGCTCCGATAGCCTCGCCGCGTGACGGAACAGCACTCCTACCAGTTCGAACGGGGCACGGACGGCCCCAAGGTCGTCGTCGTCGGTGTGGACGGCTCCGACTCCTCGCTCCGGGCCGCGGCCTACGCCGGCGGCCTGGCCCGGCGGCAGGGCGCGCTGCTCGCCGTGGTGTACGTGCAGCCGGTGCTGGCGGCGGGTGCGGCGCTCGGGGCGCCGGTGGCGGAGGCGACCGACGAGATCGCCGAGGACCTGGTGGCCCACATCAGGGAGGCGACCGAGCGGGTGAAGGGGATATTCGACATCCGCTGGGAGTTCCACACGTTCCGCGGCGACCCGTACAGCGGCCTGGTGCGGGCGGCCGACCAGCTCAAGGCGGACGCGGTGGTGGTGGGGGCCTCGGAGCAGGCCGGTCACCGGTTCGTCGGCTCCGTGGCGGTGCGGCTGGTGAAGGCGGGGCGCTGGCCCGTGACCGTGGTGCCGTAGGACCGGTCGGAGCGGTGCGTGCGTCGTGGCTTCCGTCGCGGACGGGTGTGCGTCATCATGATCCACCGTCAGCCGTTTGCCGTTCACAAAGAGGTGAGGCGCATGGCCGGGTTCCGCTGGGGTGAGGGCGTTCTCCGCCGCAAACCCATCGAGCACATCGAGGAGACGGAGAGCGCCGAGGGCGGGGGCCTGGAGCGCTCGCTGGGGCTGTGGCAGCTGACCGCGATCGGCGTCGGCGGCATCATCGGAGCCGGCATCTTCACGCTGGCCGGCACGGTCGCCAACGGGACGGCGGGCCCGGCCGTGCTCGTCTCCTTCCTCATCGCCGGTGTCGCGAGCGCGGCGGCGGCGCTGTCGTACGCCGAGTTCGCCGGGCTGATCCCGAAGGCGGGGTCCGCGTACACCTACGGGTACGCGGTCCTCGGTGAGCTGGCGGGCTGGTTCATCGGCTGGGACCTGCTGCTGGAGTACACGGCGATCGTGGCGGTGGTCGCGATCGGCATCTCCGGCTACTTCAGCTTCCTGATCGGCGAGATGGGCGCCGACCTGCCGAACTGGATGCTGGGCGCGCCGGGCACCGGCGACGGTCACCGGGTCGACCTGTTCGCCGCGGTGCTGTGCCTGTTCATCGCGTACCTGCTCACCCTCGGCATCAAGAACGCGGCCCGCTTCGAGATGGTCGTGGTCGTGCTGAAGGTGCTGGTGGTGCTGCTGGTGATCACGGTCGGCGTCTTCCACATCGACACGTCGAACTACAACCCGTTCTTCCCGTACGGGGTGAGCGGCGCGTTCACCGGCGCGGCGACGGTGTTCTTCGCGGTCTTCGGCTACGACGCCATGTCGACGGCGGCGGAGGAGTCGAAGGACTCCCAGCGGCACATGCCGAAGGCGATCGTCTACTCGCTGGTCATCTCGATGGTGCTGTACGTGGCCGCCTGCCTGGTGCTGACCGGCATGCAGAACTACAAGGACATCGACAAGGAGAGCGGCTTCTCGACGGCGTTCAAGTCGGTGGGCCTGGGCGGCCTGGCGGATGTGATCGCGGTGGGCGCCATCATCGGCATCCTCACGGTGATGTTCACCTTCATGCTGGGCGTCACCCGTGTGTGGTTCAGCATGAGCAGGGACGGGCTGCTGCCCAAGTGGTTCGCCAAGACGCACCCGACACGTCGGGTGCCGACCCGGGTCACCTGGATCGTCGGGGTCGCCTCGGCCGTGATCGCGGGGTTCCTGCCGATCGGCGAGGCGGCCGAGCTGACCAACATCGGCATCCTGCTGGCGTTCGTGGTGGTGTGCGCGGCGGTGATCGTGCTGCGCTACCGGCAGCCGGACCTGCCGCGCACCTTCCGTACCCCGTGGATGCCGGTCGTGCCGGCGCTGGGGATCGTCTTCTCGCTCTGGCTGATCACGTTCCTGCAGTGGCAGACCTGGGCCCGCTTCGCCGTGTGGTTCGCGGTCGGCCTGGTGGTCTACTTCGGGTACTCCTACCGCAGGTCGGAGCTGGCACGCCGTTAGAGGGTGCGGAGGAAGCCGGCGAGGATCTCGTTGAAGACCTCGGGCTTCTCCATGTTCGGGTAGTGCGCGGTGCCTTCGACGGTGACGGAGCGCCCGTCCGGGACCGTACGGGCGAGCCGTTCCGCCTCGGCGATCAGGTCGGGCGCGTCCAGGCCGCCGTTGACGGTGAGGACCGGGACGCCGATCCCGGGGACCCGGGCCCAGGTGCCGGTCAGCGGCACGTGCAGGTTCTCCTCGTCCGGGGTGTGCTTGGAGAGGGTGCCGAGGGCCATCTCGCGCAGCCGGCGCGCGAGGGCCGGGTCGATGTCGTCGGCGCTTCTGCCCTCCCCGGGAACGAAGCGCAGGAACGCGGCGAGCCAGCCCTCGATGTCTCCCTCACCCAGTGCGCGGGCCTGCTCGGCCTGCACCTGCCGCACCCACGGGTCGGTGTACTCGAACTCGCTGGTGGCCGCGCCGGAGGCCACCACAGCACGGACCAACTCCGGGTACTCCAGCACCGTGTCGGTGGCGATGGCCCCGCCCATGGACACACCGACGAGCACCGCGGGCCCGGCGTCGAGGTGGCGCAGCAGGGCGGCGAGGTCGTCGGCCCAGCGGAAGGGCCGGGTCGCGTTGGCCGAGGCGCCGTGGCCGCGCACGTCGGGGGCGATCACGCGGCACCCGTCGGCCAGGGCCGGTATCTGGTCGTCGAAGACCCGGTGGTCGGTGAACCCGGGGTGCAGCAGGACGACCAGGTCCCCGGCACCGGCGTCGCGGTAGGCGAGGTCGCCGTCGGCGGAGGCGAAGAAGCGCAGATCGGAAGCAGCAGTCATGACAACCAAGGTGTCATCCTGACCCCATGTTTGGCAACCTGGGTGTCATGATGGCGAGGTGAACGACATCGACGAACCTCTTCCCCCGGACATGCTCGCCCGCCGCCTCACCGAGGTGTACGACGCGATCGGCCCCCTCTACAGGCGCGCCCAGCGCAGCGTCGAGCAGGGCCTGGCCGCCCACGGCCTGTCCGTGGGCGTCCGCGCCGTACTGACCCTGCTGCACCGCAACGGTCCGATGACCGTGCCGCAGATGGGCCGGGCCCAGGCGATCAGCCGCCAGTTCGTGCAGCGCATGGTCAACGACGCCGCGGCCCGGGGCCTGGTGGAGAGCGTCCCCAACCCCGCGCACCGGCGGTCGTCGCTGATCCGGCTCACGGAGGAGGGCCGGGCCGCGATCACGGCCGTCCTGGACCGGGAGCACCTGCTGCTGCGGGAGGTCGGCGGGGACCTCACGGACGCCGACGTCACCACGTGCCTGCGGGTGCTCGGGAGCATGCTGGACGCCCTCGACCACGTGGACGTCGCGTGACCTACTCCCCCGGCACCAGCGCCCGGCCGAGGTTCACCACCTCGCCGGTGTCCGCGGCGGACGGGGCCGGATCCGGGGGCCGCGGCGGCTCCTGCTGACGGGCCTGACAGGCCGCTCCGGCGGCGAGGAGGGCGGTCAGGACCAGGGCCACCTGCCGACTGCGTGTGATCATCCGTTCACTCCGCTGAGGTCGCGCGCACCAGTGAAGGCGCATGAAAGTCGCATTTACCTACGAATAGATAAGGAGGCTCTCGTCGTCACGGGTGGCTCCGACACGCTCATTAGCCCGTCCGGCGCGGGCGGACCGGGTGCGCCGACCGTTCGTCGAACCGTTCGTCGACGCGATCGACCGTCCGCCGCACACCCGTGCGCGCGCCCTGTCCCCGGACGGCGCCCTGCGATGCCATACGGCCATGACGGCCGGAACCACTCTGACGGACAGGACGCACGGGACGACCGCCGAGCACGAGCTCGCCGCACTGCAACGCGAGCACGGCCGGCCGCTCTTCGCGCTGCTGCTGCGGCTGAGCGACGGCGACCGGCAGCGCGCCGAGGACCTCGTGCAGGAGACCCTGGTCCGCGCCTGGCAGCACCCCGAGGCGCTGCGCGCCGACGACTTCGACTCCGTACGCCCCTGGCTGCTCACCGTCGCCCGGCGCCTGGCGATCGACGCGCGCCGGGCCCGGCAGGCGCGGCCCGCGGAGGTCGGTGACGCCGTGCTGGAGAACGCACGGGTCTGCGCCGACCACGCCGAACGGGCGGCCGCGGCCCTCGATGTCCGCGAGGCTGTGAAGACACTCACTCCGAAGCACCGTGAAGTCCTGGTGCTCGTGTACTTCCAGGGGGCGAGTGTGGCGGAAGCCGCGGCGGCCCTGGGCATCCCACCCGGTACCGTGAAGTCCCGCGCGTACTACGCGCTGCGCGCCCTGCGCAGGGTGCTACCGGGATACACCGCCGACCTGCGGTGAAACCGGCCCCATGGTCAAGCCTCCGTAAAGCGCCTTGCCGTGGACCCCGGTTGGGTAATCGGCTGTCCTCATCCGTGTTCCGGACGGGGACCCTTGACCCGGGTCGGGCGACGCGCAGGACCGGAGGAAGGCAGGAAGGGATGCAGCACAGAGGCCAAGAGGGCACGGACGGCACCGGTGGGGGCGAACTGGCCGTACCCATGGCGTGGTTGTACGCCGAGTACATCGCCGACGAACTGCTGCGGACCGGCGACCTGATGCCGCCGACGTCCTTCGAGTTCCGCGCCGGTCGCGACGCCCTTGCGCTGACCGTCTTCCTGTCCGACACCGACGACGAGCTCGGCGGCGTCCGGGTCGTCACCCGGCTGGAGACGTGGCTGTCGCTCACGGCCTACGACCAGCCGTGGCAGGAGTGGGTGCGCGAACGCCTGGCCGAGCTCACGGCCGACGCGGCCGCCGCCGGCCGGGACGCACCGGACCTGGACCTGGCCCGGGCCGCCTGGCGCTGGCTGCGGGAGACCGAGCTGCTCGCCCCGGACCTGAACGCGGTGCCCGGCGGGGCGCCGGTGACCGCGGAGGACGAGGGACCCAAGGTGTGGACGCCCGCCTGGCAGCTGGGGCTGCCCCTCGGCCACCTCGCCATTCACCTCTTCTAGCGCCCGGCGGCCGGCGGGTCCCGCGACGGTGGCCGTGCACCCCGGCGCGGCCCGCGTCCCGAACCGGTCGCCCGCTGCGAGGTGCGGACCGCGCAGGAGGAGCACCTGGTGACGCCGCCCGCTGACCGTGCGACGCCCGCTACTTGAGCAGCCGGGACAGCCTCCGGTCCGCCAGCGGCTTGCCGCCGGTCTGGCAGGTGGGGCAGTACTGGAGCGAGGAGTCGCTGAAGGAGACCTCGCGGACGGTGTCGCCGCACACCGGACAGGGCTCGCCGGTGCGTCCGTGGACACGCAGCCCGCCCTTCTTCTCGGCCTTCAGCCGGCCGGCCGCGAGGCCCCGGGAGCGTTCGACCGCCTCGGTGAGCGTGGTCCGCAGGGCCGCGTACAGGCGTGCGGTCTCCTCGTCGGTGAGCGACGCGGCCAGTTTGAAGGGGGACATCCTCGCCGCGTGCAGGATCTCGTCGCTGTAGGCGTTCCCCACCCCCGCGATCAGGCCCTGGTCGCGCAGGGCGCCCTTGAGCTGCCGCCGCTCTCCTTCGAGGAGGCCGGCGAGCCGCGCCTCGTCGAAGTCGTCGGCGAGCGGGTCGGGGCCCAGGCGGGCCACGCCCGGCACCTCCCGCGGGTCCGCCACGACGTACACCGCGAGCCGCTTCTGCGTGCCCGCCTCCGTCAGGTCGAACCCCGCGCCGGTCTCCAGGGCGACGCGCAGGGCGAGCGGGCCCTTGCCGGGGCGGGGGAGGCCGCTGGGGAGGCTGTCCCTCCAGTGCAGCCAGCCGGCGCGCGCCAGGTGGGTCACCAGGTGCGGGCCGCCGGCGGTCTCGACGTCGAGGAACTTGCCGTGGCGGTGCACGGCGGCCACCTGGTGGCCCTCCAGCGCGGTGAGCGGAGGGTCGTACGTCTTCAGGACGCTGATCGCCACGGGAAGCACGCGGACGATCTCGCGGCCGGCGAGGTGCTCGGTCAGGAAGTCCCTGAGCGCCTCGACCTCGGGAAGTTCGGGCATACGTCAAGAGTGCCACCGGGGGCCGGCGGTGCCAGTGGGGGTCAGCCCGTGCGGCGGGAGACCAGGAACTCGGACCACACGCACTTGCCACCGCCCCGCGCCTCCACGCCCCAGTCGTCGGCGAGCGAGTCGACCAGGAGCAGCCCCCGTCCGGAGACACCGGATTCCCCGGCGTCCCGGCGGCGCGGCAGGGCGCTGGAGTGGTCCTCGACCTCGACCCGCAGCCGCCGGTCGGTGCCGGTGAGAAGGCGCAGGGTGACGATCGCGGAGCCCTCGGTGTGCATGAGGGCGTTGGTGATCAGTTCGTCGGCGACCAGTTCGATCTCGTCGCTCTGGCCCTTGGCGCCCCAGGACCGGACCGCGGCACGGATCATGTGCCGGGCCTCGGCCAGCGCCTCGGGATCGCCCGGGGACACGTGCTGCCGGATCCGGCCGAAGGTCCGGGGAGCGTCCAGCCGATGGCGGCGCAGCAGGAGCAGCGCCACGTCGTCGTCGCCGCCGCGCTCCTCGGCGACGTCGATGAGCCGGTCGGCGAGGTCGCGTACGTCCCGCGGGCCCGAGGCGACCAGCGCGGTGAGGAGCCGCATGCCCTCGTCGAGGTCGACGCCGGGCTGCTCGACCAGGCCGTCGGTGCACAGCAGCAGGGTGTTGCCGGGGTCCAGCTCGACGGTGGCGACCGGGTAGACGAGGCGTCCGAACTCGGCGGACAGGCCGAGCGGCAGCCCGCCCTCGACGGGGACCCGCCGGCAGGTGCCGTCGCCGTACCGCAGCAGGGGGTCGATGTGTCCGGCGCGGACCACCTGGACCACTCCGGTGGCCAGGTCGGCCTCCGCGTACAGGCAGGTCGCGAAGCGGTCGGTGTCGAGTTCGTGGAGGAAGACGGAGGCCCGCGCCATCACGGTGGCCGGGGGGTGGCCCTCGGCGGCGTAGGCGCGCAGCACGATGCGCAGCTGGCCCATGACGGCGGCGGCGTGCGTGTCGTGTCCCTGGACGTCGCCGATGACGGCGCCGACCCGCCCGCCGGGCAGCGGGATCAGGTCGTACCAGTCGCCGCCGATGTCGCGGCCGAAGGTGCCCCCGAGGGTGGCCGCGCGGTAACGCACGGCGACGTCGCAGCCGGGCACGCTGGGGATGGTGCGCGGCAGCATGGCCTGCTGCAGGCCCTGGGCGAGGTCCATCTCCTGTTCGTAGAGCATGGCCCGCTGCAGGCTCTGCGCGATGCCGCTGCCGAGCGCGACGAGGACGTTGCGGTCCTCCGGGGAGAAGCCGCGCCGGTCGCTGTAGAGCAGCCCGATCGCGCCGATCGGCCGGGCCTGGGCGATCAGCGGCAGGTAGGCGGCCGCGGTGATGTTCAGGTGGGTGATGTCCTTCCACAGCAGCGGGTAGCGCTCCGCGAAGTCCTCCGGCGACTCGATGAAGCGGGGACTGAGCGTCCGTACGGCCTCGCTCATCGGGTACGGCTCGTCGATCCGGGAGACACGGCGGCCGGGGGCGGAGCCGTCATCGGGGCCGTCGGCGACCAGCCGGATGCGGCCGGCCTCGACCAGGCCCATGACAAGGCTGGTGGCGCCCAGGCGGGTGAGGCCGTGGGTGTCCCGCAGGACCTCGATGACGTCGTCCACGGTCCGGGCGTGCGCGAGAGCCGCCGTGGCGAGCTGGACGACGTTGGTGAGCCGGCTGCGGGCCTCGTCCCGGGCTTCCCGCGCGGGACCGGCCTCGATGTCGCCGACCTCCTGGGTGGCGTCGTGGACGATGCCGATGATCCGGCGGGGGCGGCCGGTCTCGTCCCGGCGGATGTACCCCTGGGTGCGGGTCCAGCGCAGGGTGCCGTCCCGGCGGCGCAGGCGGAAGTAGGTGCCGTAGTTCTCGCTGCCGTCCTTCATGGCCTGGGCGACGATGGCGTCCATCCGGCGGACCTCCGCCGTGGGGACGCGCGCCGACAGCGACTCGGGGCGCCCGTCGTACTCCTCCGGGCGCAGGTCGAACACCTCGTGGGCCTGGGCGTCCATGTGGAGCAGTCCCGTGTCCAGGTCCCAGTCGAAGCTGCCCATGCGGTTGAGCGCCAGGATCGGGTCCGGGTGGGCGGGCCAGTCGTCCGGGAGTGACAGGGCACTCGCTCCCCGATCAACCATGAGCCCCACCTTGCCAGGATTTGCCCGATTCTTCGACTCCTGGTCCACCAGCCGGGCTCCCCGGGGGCCCGGGAGAGCTCGGGCCGGCCGGGGTACACAGAGCGTGATCGCACGAGAGGAGCGCGGCAGTGGAGTGGTTCACCGCACCCGACTACTGGCTGAGCCGGCTGGTCTTCCAGCGTGCCCTGGCCGTCGTGTACCTGGTCGCGTTCCTGACGGCGGCCCTGCAGTTCCGCGCGCTGATCGGCGAGCGCGGCCTGACGCCGGTGCCCCGCTTCGTGGCGCGGGTGCCGTTCCGACGGGCGCCGAGCCTGTTCCAGCTGCGCTACTCCGACCGCCTCTTCGCGGCCGTGGCCTGGGCGGGGTGCGCGGTGTCGGCGGCGCTGGCGGCCGGCCTGGACTCGCTGCTGCCGCTGTGGGCGGGCATGCTGCTGTGGCTGGTGCCGTGGGCGCTGTACCTGTCGGTCGTCAACGTGGGGCAGACCTGGTACTCCTTCGGCTGGGAGTCGCTGCTGCTGGAGACCGGCTTCGTCGCCGTGTTCCTCGGCAACGACGAGGTGGCCCCGCCGGTCGTCGTGCTGTTCCTGCTGCGCTGGCTGCTGTTCCGGGTCGAGTTCGGGGCGGGACTGATCAAGATGCGGGGCGACGAGTGCTGGCGGAAGCTGACCTGCCTGGACCACCACCACGAGACCCAGCCGATGCCGGGGCCGCTGAGCTGGTTCTTCCACCGTCTGCCCCGGCCGCTGCACCGCGTGGAGGTGGCCGCGAACCACGTCACCCAGCTCGTGGTGCCCTTCCTGCTGTTCACGCCGCAGCCCGTCGCGACGGCCGCCGCCGCGCTGATGATCGTCACCCAGCTGTGGCTGGTGCTGTCGGGCAACTTCTCCTGGCTGAACTGGATCACCATCGTGCTGGCCCTGTCGGCGGTGCGGTTCCCGGCCGATCCGCCGTCCGTGTCCGCCGCGCCGCTCTGGTACGAGGTCGTGGTCCTCGCGGCGGCGGCACTGCTGGTGTTCCTCAGCCATGGGCCGGTCCGCAACATGATCTCCCGCCGCCAGGTGATGAACCGCTCCTTCGACCCGCTGCACCTGGTCAACACCTACGGCGCCTTCGGAAGCGTCAGCCGGATCCGCTACGAGGTGGTGATCGAGGGCACCGCCGACGAGGTGGCCCGTGAGGACTCCCGGTGGCTCGAGTACGAGTTCAAGGGCAAGCCCGGCGACCCGCGCCGCTGGCCCCGCCAGTTCGCGCCGTACCACCTGCGGCTGGACTGGCTGATGTGGTTCGCCGCCCTGTCGCCGGCGTACGCCGCGCCGTGGTTCGGCACCCTGGTGGAACGGCTGCTGGAGAACGACCGCGCCACGCTGCGGCTGCTGCGCCGCTCCCCGTTCCCGCCCGACGCGCCGCCGCGCTTCGTCCGCGCCCGGCTGTTCCGGTACCGGTACACGACGTGGCGCGAGCTGCGGGAGACCGGCGCGTGCTGGGAGCGGACGTACGTGCGGGAGTACCTGCCGCCGACCCGGCTGGCCGGGGCGCCGCGGACGTCGTAGACACGGGCGTGGGACCGGCACGCCCGCCCGGACGGGCCGGTCCCACGCGTGGCGCTACGCGCGCCTCAGCCGCAGCGTCATCAGCTGGAACGGGCGCAGCCGTACGGCGATCCGGCCGCCGTCGGCCTCGACCGCGGGGGTCTCCTCGGCCGACGGGCGTTCCAGCAGGTCGGTGACGGCCACGTCCGCGACCGGGAAGCCGGTGGTCAGCGTGGCCCGGGCCCGGCCGCCGTGGGCCTCGTGGAAGCGGACCACCACGTCACCGCTGCCGTCGTCGGCCAGTTTCACGGCGGTGACCACGACCGACTCCTGGTCGGTGGAGACCAGCGGCGCGACCTCCCCGGCACCCGTCACGCGCCGCTCGGGCAGGTTGATCCGCCAGCCCTCGCGCACGGCGTCGCCGATGTCCGCGCCCGGCACCAGCGCGTGCCGGAACCGGTGCACGCCCTGGTCGGTCTCGGGGTCCGGGAAGCGCGGGGCACGCAGCAGGGAGACCCGCACGGTGGTGGTGGTACCGGCGTCGCCGTCGGTGCGGACGGTACGGGTGACGTCGTGGCCGTACGTCGAGTCGTTGACGACGGCGACGCCCCACCCCGGCTCCTCCAGGTGGACGAAGCGGTGGTTGCAGGCCTCGAACTTGGCCGCCTCCCAGCTGGTGTTGGTGTGGGTGGGCCGGTGGAAGTGCCCGAACTGGGTCTCCGACGCGTACCGTTGGGCGTGCACGTCGAGCGGGAAGGCAAGCTTGAGGAACTTCTCCGTCTCGTGCCAGTCGACCTCGGTGTCCACCTCCAGGCGCCGCTCCCCCGGCGGAAGCGTCAGCACCTGGGTGACGCGGGAGGAGCCGAAGGAGCGGACGATCCGCACCGAGGCGCCGTCGTCCCCGGGGGCGACCTCGTCGGCGTCGGTGAGGTCGGTGACCGTGTTGCGGTAGAACTCGTCGACGTCCCAGGCGTCCCACATGGCGGGGAGGTCGGGGTGGAGCTGGAGCAGGTTCCCCGCCGCGCCCGGCGGGATCGTCTCGCGGTCCGCGCCGAGGTCGTACGCCGAGACGACGAGCCCCCGGTCGTCGATCCCGACGCGCAGCAGGCCGTTGTCGAGGACGTGTCCTCCCCCGGGGCGGGGCGCGAGGCCGGTGCGGCCCCCGGTGGCGGGTGCGGCGGCGCCGCCGGCCGGGACGCCCGCCCGGGCGTGCGGGGCGGCGTTGAAGACCAGCGGGGTGTCGCCCTCACCGGCCAGGGCGCGCTGGGCGGCGTCGATGATCCCGTTCAGCTCGCCGGCGAGGCGGGCGTAGGTGGCGCGTGCCTCGCGGTGCACCCAGGCGATGGAGGAGCCGGGCAGGATGTCGTGGAACTGGTGCAGCAGGACCGTCTTCCAGATGCGGTCCAGGTCGTCGTACGGGTAGGGGAAGCCGGCGCGCACGGCGGCCGTGGCCGCCCACAGCTCGGCCTCGCGCAGGAGGTGCTCGCTGCGGCGGTTGCCCTGCTTGGTCCCGGCCTGGCTGGTGAGGGTGGCGCGGTGGAGTTCGAGGTAGAGCTCGCCGACCCACACGGGCGGCTGCGGGTTCTCGGCCTCGGCCTTCTCGAAGAAGGCCCGCGGGGTCTCCCACTCGACCGTCGCCGAGCCTTCGAGGTCGCGCAGGCGGGCCGCCTTGGCGACCATCTCGCGGGTGGTGCCGCCGCCCCCGTCGCCCCAGCCGGTCGGGGCGAGGGAGTGCCGGGCGACGCCCTTGTCCTTGAAGTTGCGGACGGCGTGCGCGATCTCGCCGCCCTTCATGGAGCAGTTGTAGGTGTCGACGGGCGGGAAGTGGGTGAAGATCCGGGTGCCGTCGATGCCCTCCCAGCGGAAGGTGTGGTGCGGGAAGGTGTTCGTCCGCGACCAGGAGATCTTCTGCGTCAGCAGGTACTTGGCGCCGGCCGCCTTGATGATCTGCGGCAGGCCGGCGGCGAAGCCGAAGGTGTCCGGCAGCCACGCCTCGTCGTTCTCGACGCCGAACTCGTCGAGGAAGAACCGCTTTCCGTGCACGAACTGCCGGGCCATCGCCTCCGATCCGGGCATGTTGGTGTCCGACTCGACCCACATGCCGCCGGCCGGCACGAACCGCCCGTCCGCCACGGCCTTCTTCACCCGCGCCCACACCTCGGGCCGGTGGTCGCGCACCCACGCCCACTGCTGGGCCTGCGACATGGCGAAGACGAAGTCCGGCTCGTCCTCCAGGAGGGCGGTCATGCTGGCGGTGGTGCGGGCGACCTTGCGCACCGTCTCGCGCAGCGGCCACAGCCATGCCGAGTCGATGTGCGCGTGGCCGACGGCGCTGATGCGGTGCGCGGAGGGGACGGCGGGCGCGGACAGCACCTCGGTGAGACGGGAACGGGCCTGTTCCGCGGTGCCGTTGACGTCCTGGAGGTCGATGGCGTCCAGGGCCCCGTCCACCGCGCGCAGGATCTCCCAGCGCCGCGGCGACTCCACGGGCAGCTCGGCCATCAGCTCACCGAGGACCTCCAGGTCGAGCACGAGGTTCCACACCGTCTCGTCGAAGACGGCGAGGTCCATGCGGGCGAGGGTGTACTGCGGTTCGCCGCCGGCGGTGTCCTTGTCGCCGAGTCGCGTGGGCACGAAGGGGCGGTCGCCGAAGATGACGGGGTTGGAGGCGGCCTCGACGTGCAGGCGGACCTCCTCGCCGCCCTCGACGGGCGCGCCGATCCGCACCCACTGGTTGCGCGGGTTGAGGCCCTTCACCGGGGTGCCGTCGGGCCGGTAGACCAGGCCCTCGCACTGGAAGCCGGGCATGTTCTCGTCGAAGCCGAGGTCGAGGACCGCCTCGACGGTCCTTCCGGCCCACTCCTCGGGCACGGTTCCGGTCACCCGGAACCAGCTGGTGCCCCAGGGAGCGCCCCAGCGGGCGCCCACCTCGATGGGCTCGGGTTCGGCCGCGAGTCCCTCCTCGACCGGCACGGGTTCACCGGGCGCGTGCCACACCGCCACGTCCAGGGGCACGGACGCGGGGTGGACGGCGGGGCGGACGCGCTCGTCGAGGACGCGCGCGAGGCGGGCCTCGACCAGGTTGCGGTCGTCATGCATGCGGGTGCTCCGGGGTCGGTGGGGCGGGTGGTCGCCAGGCGGGGGTGACGGCTGCGGGAGCGGACGTGGGTACAGCTCCCCCACGGCGCGTGGTTCGAACCGTGCGGCCGCCCGCCGGGCCACGGTCCACCGGTGGACCACGGTGTCGCCGCCGCGTCTTCCGACGGGGCTCGCCCGCACGGTGCGCGTGCCGGTGCCCCGGCCGGCCGAGCGGGACGGGCGGCGCCCCGGACCGGGCCCGCCCCCTACAGGGCGCGGTACATGACGTGCAGGCCCACCCGCCCGTGCCGCGGGTGCTCATAGGCGTCCGGCACCGTGCCCAGGACGGTGAAGCCGAGGGAGGTCCACAGCTCCACCGCCGGGTTGGTCTCGACGACGGCGTTGAAGACCATGCCCCGGTATCCCTCGGCCCTGGCCGCGGCCAGGACGTGTTCGGCGAGGGCCCGGCCGATGCCGCGGCCCGCCTGCCGCGGGTCGACCATGAAGCCCGCGTTGGCGATCCGGGCGGCGGGGCCGCCGTAGTTGGGGGTGACGTACGCGGAGGCGACTACGGCGCCGGCGTCGTCCTGGACGACGTAGACGCGTTTGGCGGGGTTCATCCACAGGGCCCGGGCCTCCTCCTCGGAGGTGCCCGGGTCCCAGGTGTAGGTCTCGCCGGCGGCGACGATGCGGTGCCAGAAGGGCCAGATCCGCGGCCAGTCGTCAGCCGTCGCTTCCCTGATCAGCATGGGCGTGAGTCTCGCACGCCCGTGCGTCCGGCGGACGGAGGGGTGGCGCCGCGGTCAGTCCACGCTGGGCAGGATGTGGGGCTCGGCGAGGTCCTCCTCGTAGCCGGCGAGGCGGATGGGAGCGGAGCGTGCCCACACGTCCAGGCTGCCGATCTCTCCGGGCCGGCGGCGCGCACGCTCCGCGCGTTCCTTGGGGCGTTGTTCGGGATTCGTCTGCGTCTCCGGTGTCACCGCGCACTCCTTATGTGTCGGGTCACCCTCGGGGCCCGTCGGCCGGTCCGCTGTCCGGCGGCCGGCGCCCGCGCGGGTTGAGGTCGAGAGCAGTTCGGACGCGGTGGCGCCGGCAACTCGTGCGGGAGCGGGCCGTTGTGAACCGGCTCCTCCCATGACGGACGGTGGGTGTGGGTTGGGCCCCGTACTGCTGTCCGTCCGCTTCAGACTAACCAAATGAGCGGGGGTGCGCTCTATGGGGCTCAAAACATGGGGTAACCATTGCCTTCCGCTCCGTACACGGTTGGCCCCAGTCTGCTCGGGTTCACCCAGCTTCGCACCGCGGCCGACTCACCCGTTCGAGTTAAGGATTCGAGCGCGTCTTCGAATATCGACGATGGTGGTCGCGTAGTTAA
The DNA here is from genome assembly GCF_019049165.1 of Streptomyces sp. AC627_RSS907. Classification (NCBI taxonomy): domain Bacteria; kingdom Bacillati; phylum Actinomycetota; class Actinomycetes; order Kitasatosporales; family Streptomycetaceae; genus Streptomyces; species Streptomyces sp. AC627_RSS907. The sequence continues at coordinate 14,734 of NZ_JAGMUE010000243.1, read as the reverse complement.
GTTGCCGTTGGCCGCGACGCAAGCCGGCCATGCTCTGCTGCCCGTCGGCAACGGCTGTCTCGTGGGAGGACCGGGGCATGGAACTGCGCAGCGTCGAGGAGCTGATGGGCCTGCTGTACGCCTGCCGGGGCGCACGGCCGGACCCGGGGCGCGGCGGCGGCCCCGCGGACCCGCACACCCACGCGCTGCGGACCGCCGCGCTGCTGCGCCGGCGCCGGCCGGCCGACAAGGAGCTCCAGGTGGCCGGTCTGGTCTCGCCCGTGGGCGTGTTCCTGTGGCCCGGCGACCCGGCCGGCCGCACCGCCACGCTGGTGCGGCCCCTGCTCGGCGCGCGCGTCGCCCGCCTGGTGCACCGCCAGGCCGTCCCGGAGCCCTGGCCCCAGGACGACGACCTGCTCGGCCTGCGGCAGGCGTACGAGGAGGCCCGCACCGCCGTCTTCGACGCCGGGGTCCTGGAGGACTGGCGCACGGTACTGGAGCTGACGGCGGCCCGGAACACGCGCCTCGGAGCCCTCGACTGACGCCCGGGAGGACCGGCGCCCGGCCGGGAGCAGGCGGGTGTCCCGCCGACGGACCGGCGGATCAGCGCCGTTGGCCCGGCGGATCAGCGCCGTTGGCCCGGCGTGGCGGTCACCACTTGCCGGGCGCGTAGTCCTTGAGGAAGACGCCGTACAGGTCCTCGCCCGCCTCGCCGCGCACGATCGGGTCGTAGACGCGGGCCGCGCCGTCGACCAGGTCGAGCGGGGCGTGGAAACCGGCCTCGGCCAGGCGCAGCTTGTCGTAGTGGGGACGCTCGTCGGTGATCCAGCCGGTGTCGACCGAGGTCATCAGGATGCCGTCGGTGTCGAACATCTCCTGGGCACTGGTCCGCGTCACCATGTTCATGGCGGCCTTGGCCGCGTTGGTGTTCGGGTGGCCCGCGCCCTTGTAGCCGCGGGCGAACACGCCTTCCATCGCCGAGACGTTGACGACGTAGGCACGCCCCGAGGAGGCCTTGCGGGCGGCCTCGGCCATCGCCGGCCGCAGCTTGCTGATGAGGATGAACGGCGACGTGTAGTTGCACAGCTGGGTCTCTAGCAGTTCCACCGGGGAGATCTGCTCGATGGTCTGGACCCAGGTGTTGCTGTCGACGACGTCGGGCAGCAGGCCGCCCGCGTCGATGGCGGTGCCCTCGCGGTGCCGGACCACACTGGCGTTGCCGGCGACCAGGGCGAGGTCGGCCACCTTCTGCGCGTCGAGCCCCGAGGCGCCGACGGGCAGCGCGGCCAGTCCGTCGACGGCACCGGAGTTGAAGGCGCCGATGACGTGGTGGGCGGGCAGTTCTCCGGCCGGCAGCGGGGCGCTCTCGCCCTCGACGAGCGCGGCGTACGCGGAGGGCAGGCGGCGCACGGTCTGGGTGGCGTTGTTGATCAGGATGTCGAGAGGGCCCTGCTCGGTGACCTGGTCGGCCAGGGCCACGGCCTGGGCCGGGTCGCGCAGGTCGATGCCGACGACCTCCAGGCGGTGGATCCACTGGGCGGAGTCGTCCATGGCCTTGAAGCGGCGGATGGCGTCCTTGGGGAAGCGGGTCGTGATCGTGGTGTGCGCGCCGTCGCGCAGCAGCCGCAGCGCGATGTACATGCCGATCTTGGCCCGGCCGCCGGTCAGCAGCGCCCGCTTGCCGGTGAGGTCGGTGCGGGCGTCGCGCCGGGCCCTGTTCTCGGCGGCGCACGTCTGGCAGAGCTGGTGGTAGAAGTAGTCGACCTCGACGTAGCGCTGCTTGCAGACGTAGCAGGAGCGGGGACGCTGGAGTATCCCCGCGATGCTGCCCTCCTCGGTGCGGGAGGAGGGCAGGATGCCCTCGGTCTCGTCGTCGATGCGCTCGGCGGACCCGGTGGCGGTGGCCTCGGTGACCGCCTTGTCGTGGGCGGTCTTGGCGGCCCGCCGCTCCTGACGGCGGCGCTGCTTGACCGTGCGGTAGATGTGCGAGGTGGCCCGGCGGACCTTGATCGCGTCGGGGTGGTCGACGTCCAGCTCGTCGAGCTCCTCGAGCACCGCGAGGCAGACCGCGAGCCGCTCCGGGTCGATCCCCGGGCCGTGCACCACCTCGTCCGTGGTCGCCGAACCGTCCTGTGTCACCGTCATCGCCGCTGCCGTTCCCTGGTCACCGTCGCGGCGCTCCCAGACGCGTCCGCTTTCGAACAGCGGATTTTATTCAGCGCCGGGGCACGGATCCAAACCCGTTCGCCTCAGGGACCGCACGCGGTGAGCAATGTCTCCACCTCCTCGGACAGGGCCAGGGCGAACCGGTCGAGGTCCGGCACCGCCTTCGCGTCGGCGACCAGGCCGTAGTGGACCTGTCCGCGGTAGGTCGAGACCGCCACCGCCAGGGAGTGGCCGCGGGCCAGCGGCGCCAGCGGGTAGACCTCGGTGAGCGGGTGGCCGCCGAGCCGCAGGCCGAGGCTGGGCAGCGGCACGCTGGTGACCAGGATGTCGAACCAGAGCCGGGCGGCCTGCCCGACCAGCGGCCCGCCGAGCCGGTGACCGAGTGCGGGCACGTGATCGGCGAGAAGGGCGACGGCACCGGCGCCCCGTCCGGGCCCCGCGTCCTTGTTGCGGTCCATCGCGGCGCGGACCGCGCCGAGGCGGGAGAGCGGGTCGGGGTCGCCGACGGGAAGCCGTATCAGGTAGCCGGAGAGCCGGTTGCCCTGGGGGTGGGCGGTGCGCGGGCGACGCTTGGAGACGGGGATCAGCGCGCGGGGCGCGACGCCCTCGCTGCCGTCGCCGCGCTCGTCCAGCCAGCGGCGCAGGGCCCCGGCGACGACGGCGATCAGGACGTCGTTGACGGTGCCGCCGACCGTCTTGCGCACGCGGTGCACGTCGTCGAGGTCCACGGCGACGCCCGCGGTGCGGCGGGTGCCGGAGGACGCGGCGGTGAGCGCGGCCGAGGAGCGCACGTCGAGGGTGGACAGGGCCGCCGCGGCGCCGATGTCGAGCGCGCGGCCGGCGTCGGACAGGGCGCCGCGCACCATTCCCGGCAACCGGCGCACGTCCGGGAGGAGGCCGCGCGGGGGCTCCGCGGGGCGGGGCCGGGGCGCGGGCAGGTCCATCGGGTCGAGGACGCCCGCGGCGAGGGTCAGCGCCCGCAGGCCGTCGGCCAGGGCGTGGTGGAACTTGAACAGCACGGCGAAGGAGTCGCCCTCGGCGCCCGGCAGCACGTGCGCCTCCCACGGCGGCCGGCCGCGCTCCAGCGGGCGCTCCATGAGCCGGCCCGCGCGGGCGTGGAAGTCCGTCGTCGGGGCGTGCAGCCGGACGTGGTCGAGCGGGTCGAAGCCTGGGTCGGGCTCGCGCGCCGCGCCGCCGAACGCGAACGGCCGCCGCAGACCGAGCGGCGGCTGCCAGGTGTCCCGGATCCGCATCCGCAGCCCGGGGACCGCGGGGGCGCGGGCCGCGAGCAGGTCCGCGGCGTGGGCGCCTGCGGTGGACGAGCGGGCGGGGAAGATCCCGAGCGCGGCGAGGTGCATCGGATGCTCGGCGGTCTCGATGTTCCAGAACGCCAGGTCGAGGGGAGCGAGCGGTTCGGCAGTCAAGGGCGTGCCTCGCAAGGACGACGGGTGGACAAGCAGTCAATCGCCCTCCGCCGATTACGGTCAAGTACGATCAAGCTACGTACAGTTAACAGCAGATTAAAGTCCCGCCCCTCGGAAAGGGGCGGGACTCATGGGACACCTGTGGTGATGTCGGCGCTGTCGGTGCCGCCCGCGCCGAGGTGCCCCACCCGGACGGCTGCGGGCCGACCGTGCGTCCGGGCGACCGGATGGAGCAGGCCCGTCGCGTCACCCGGGTCCTCAGGCGGCCGGGCACCCCGCCGGGGTGGCCCGGGACGCGTCGCGGATCAGCGCCTCGTGGGCGGCCCTCACCCGCTCGACGTCCGGCTTGAGGACCTTGCGGTCGTAGGTCGTCAGGCCGTTCAGCTCACCCTCCACGTCCGAGATCTGGGTGTAGACGGCACCGTTGCTGCCTCGGCAGACCAGGGCGCGCACCTCGTCGAGCTTGGTGAGGTAGTCGTCCGTGTACGTCTGGGGGTCGACGTCGACGTACGACTGCTGCACGGACCAGGCGTGTCCGGGCACCGCGAGGCCGAGACCGCCGTACTCGCCGCTGACCAGGGCGCGTTCGCCGTCCGGGCGGGGCGGCAGGGCGGGGCTCGGGTAGCCGTGCTCGTCCATGATGTCGCCGGCGCCGCCGTCGGCCCCGAGGTTCAGGCCCGACTGGTTGTTGACGAGGCGGGTCGGGTCCCAGGCCTTGGCCTGGGCGGCGACACGGCCGATGTCGTACTGGCCCCAGCCCTCGTTGAAGGTGACCCACATGATGATCGACGGGCTGCTGACGTGCTCGTCGATCATCTCCTTCATCTCCCGCTCGTACTGGGCGCGGGCGGCGGCGCCCGGGTTCACCCCGGCCGTCATCGCGGGCATGTCCTGCCACACCAGCAGGCCCAGCCGGTCGGCCCAGTAGAACCAGCGGTCGGGCTCGACCTTGATGTGCTTGCGCACGGAGTTGTAGCCGAGCCGCTTGTGCAGTTTCAGGTCGTACGCGAGGGCCTCGTCGGTGGGCGCGGTGTGCAGGCCGTCCGGCCAGAAGCCCTGGTCGAGGGTGGCCATCAGGAAGACCGGCTCACCGTTGAGGACGGTGCGCGGTACGCCGTTCACCTTCTCCACGGCGATGGAGCGCATCCCGAAGTAGCTCTCGACACGGTCGCGTCCGACGGTGACCTCGAGGTCGTACAGGAACGGGTCGTCGGGCGACCACAGGTGCGGGTCGCGGATCCGGAGGGTCAGCGGTTCACCGGTGCGTCCGCTCACCGCGGCGACCTTGCGGTGTCCGGCGTACGCCGTCGCGCTGATCCGTACGCCGTCGCGCACGCCCTTCGGCTCGACGGTCAGCGTGCTCGCGGCCCCGTCGACGTGCGGGGTGAGCTTCAGGGAGTCGACGTGGTCACGGGCGACCGGTTCCATCCAGACGGTCTGCCAGATGCCGGAGCTGGGCGTGTACCAGATCCCGCTCGGGTCGAGGCGCTGCTTGCCGACCGGCGGGTTCTCGCCGTTCGCCGCGTCGGTCGGGTCGTAGACGCCGACGATCAGCTCCTGGGTGCGGCCCGGCTTCAGCGCGTCGGTGACGTCGGCGCTGAACTTGTCGTAACCGCCCTTGTGCTCGGCGACCTTGGTGCCGTTGACGAACACCTCTGACTGCCAATCTACAGCACCGAAGTTCAGCTTCAGCCGCTGGGAGGAGCCGATGTGCCAGTCCCGGGGCACGGTGAAGGTGCGGCGGTACCACATGCGGTCCTCGTGCCGCTGGATGCCGGAGAGCTGGGACTCCACCGGGTACGGGACGAGGATGCGCTCCTTCAGGTTCCTGCCGACCGGCGGCTGCTCGCCGGGCTCCGCGGCGGCGAACTGCCAGCGTCCGTTGAGGTTGCGCCAGGCGTCCCGCGTCAGCTGCGGGCGCGGGTACTGCGGGTGGGCGTTGTCCGGGCCCACCTCCTTGGCCCACGTCGTGCTCAGCTCGTAGGTGGAGTGGTTGCCGCCGCTGCTCCAGAAGGCGCTGACAACGTTGCCCGCGGTGTCCGCGAGGCCGCCTTCCCCGTCGTAGCGGACGTCCGCGGTGCCGGGGGCGGTGCCGGTCTTGTTGCCGACGACGGGTTCGCCGAGGGCGACGAGGAGGGCGGTGGGGTCGGCGGGGTCGACCTTGGCCCCGGACAGGGGCCACTTGGCGCCGCCGATGACCGCTTCGATGTGGTCGGTGAGGCCGGCCGGGGCCGCGGCGAGCGGGCGGGCGAAGTCGAGCTTGAGGGTGCGGCCGGTGCCGAGGACCGTCGTCGCGGTCGCCCCGTCGTAGTCGAAGCCGTCGGGCAGGCGGAACGCCGACTGCGGGACGGGCTCCTTGCTGCCGCCCGGCTCGGTCCAGCGCAGATGGAGGTTGGAGCCCCCGTAGTGCTCGAAGTACTCGAGCTTGAGGTCGTACGACTGGCCTGCCGTCAGCTCGATGGGACGGGCGGTCTGTTCGCGGTCCCAGTCGTCGACCCAGTGGTCGATGGCGAGCTCGCCGTCGATCCAGAGGCGGAAGCCGTTGTCGCCGGTGATCGAGAAGGTGTGGGCGCCGGTCTTCTCCGGCACCAGCTTGCCGGTCCAGCGGACGCTGACGTCGTCGGACCGCCCGGTGGCGAAGTTCAGGCGCGGCTCCAGCGTGTCGAAGTCGAGCTGCGGGTCGAAGCCGGTGGCCTTGAGTTCGTGGAAGTCGAAGGCGCCGGGGGCGGACTGGGTGTAGTACTCGCCCTTCAGGCCGTGGACCTCCGCGGCGGCGTCGTCGGCCGCGCTCGCGGGTGGTGCGGCGGCGAGTCCGGCGACGCCGAGTGCCGCGGCGAGCAGGAGTGCCAGTCGGTCTCTGAGTCGTTTGGTGCGCACTTACCCTCTCCTTGAGGACAGGTGGTGGCTGATGGCTCAGGGACATCGATGTCTTACATCGATGTAACAGCAGAGGCATGACAACACGGATTCCGCCCGGCGTCCAGGGACATGACAACGGTCCCGGGTGCATCGCGGGCATCGCCCGCCCCGGGACCGCCACCCGCCGTCACGACACCCGCTGCCCCTTGCCCAGCGCGATCACGCCACCCCCGGAGACGGTGTACAGCTCGGCGTCCCGCGCCGGGTTGACCCCGATCGTCGCGCCCGGGGGCACGTCGACGTTCTTGTCCAGCACCGCGCCGCGCACGACCGCGCCCCGGCCGACGTGCACGTTGTCGTGCAGCACCGAGCCCTGGACGACCGCTCCCGGGTCCACCACCACCCCGGGTGAGAGCACGGACCGCGTGACCTGACCGCGGATCAGGCAGCCGGCGCTCACGATCGACTCGCCGGCGATGCCGCCGGCGTTGAAACGGGCCGGGGAGAGCTGGGCGGAGTGGGTGTAGAGCGGCCAGTCCCGGTTGTAGAGGTTGAACGCGGGGCGCTCGGCGATGAGGTCCATGTGGGCGTCGTAGTAGGCGTCGAGGGTGCCGACGTCCCGCCAGTAGCCCTGGTCCCGGGCGGTCTCCCCCGGCACGTGATTGGCGCTGAAGTCGTAGAGCGCGGCCTCCCCCCGGTCGGTGAGCCGGGGCAGGATCGAACCGCCCATGTCGTGCACGGAGTCCCGGTCCTCGGCGTCCCGGTGCAGGGCCTCGACGAGGGCCTTGGTGGTGAAGACGTAGTTGCCCATCGAGGCGAAGACGCATCCCGGGTCGTCGGGCAGCCCCGGGGGGTCGGCGGGCTTCTCCAGGAAGCCGGTGACGGTCCGGCCGTCGGAGCCCGGGGTGATGACGCCGAAGGAGGACGACTCGGCGCGCGGGACGCGTATCCCGGCCACGGTCACGCCCGCGCCGGACTCGATGTGCTGGGCGAGCATCTGCCGCGGGTCCATGCGGTACACGTGGTCCGCGCCGAACACCGCCACGTACTCGGGCTGCTCGTCGTACACGAGGTTCAGGGACTGCAGGATCGCGTCGGCGCTGCCCAGGTACCAGCGGGGACCGAGCCGCTGCTGGGCGGGGACGGGGGTGACGTAGTTGCCGAGCAGGCTGGACATCCGCCAGGTGGTGGTGATGTGCCGGTCCAGGGAGAGCGACTTGTACTGGGTGAGGACGCAGATCCGCAGGATGTCGCCGTTGACCAGGTTGGACAGCACGAAGTCGACGAGCCGGTAGGTGCCGCCGAAGGTGACCGCGGGTTTGGCGCGGTCCGCGGTCAGGGGCATCAGGCGCTTGCCCTCTCCGCCCGCCAGCACGATGCCGAGCACCGAAGGACCTCCACGACGCATGGCCGCTCCCCTCTCCCTCGTTCCCCCTCGGCCGCCCCTGGGCGGGGCGGCTCAAGCCTGTGTGAGGATCTCCTCGTAGAGCTGGACCGTGCGGCGCGCCGCGGCGTCCCAGCCGAACTCGCCCACCGCGCGCTCCCGGCCCGCCTCGCCCATCCGCCGGGCGGCCTCCGGGTCGCCGAGGACCGAGTCCAGCGCCCGCGCGAGTCCCGCCTCGAAGTCGTCGTCCCTGCCGCCGTTCCCGACGTCGCCCGCACCGCCGTCCGGGCCCGCGCCCCTGGGGACGAGTACCCCCGTCTCACCGTCCGCCACGACCTCGGGGATGCCGCCGACCCTGGAGGCGACGACGGGCGTACCGCAGGCCATCGCCTCCAGGTTGACGATGCCGAGGGGCTCGTACACCGAGGGGCAGACGAAGACGGCGGCGTGGGTCAGCAGCTGGATCACCTCCGGGCGCGGCAGCATGCGCGGGATCCAGTGCACGCCCTCGCGGGCCCGGCTCAGCTCGGCGAAGAGGTCGCGGAACTCCCGGTCGATCCCGGGGGTGTCCGGTGCGCCCGCGCACAGGACGACCTGCGCGGCCGGGTCGATGTCCCGTACCGCGCGCAGCAGGTGGGGCACGCCCTTCTGGCGGGTGATGCGGCCGATGAACAGGACGTACGGGCGGGAGGGGTCCAGGCCGACGCGGTCCAGGGCGTCGGTGCGGGGGTCCGGGCGGTAGAGCCCGGTGTCGATGCCGTTGTGCACGACGTGCACCCGGGCGGCGTCCAGCGCCGGATAGCAGCCGAGGATGTCCTCGCGCATGGCGCCGGAGACGGCGATCACCGCGTCGGCGGCCTCGACGGCGGTGCGCTCGGCCCAGCCGGAGAGCGCGTAGCCGCCGCCGAGCTGCTCCGCCTTCCAGGGGCGCAGCGGCTCCAGGGAGTGGGCCGTCACGACGTGCGGGATGCCGTACAGGAGCTTGGCGAGGTGGCCGCCGAGACCGGCGTACCAGGTGTGGGAGTGGACCAGTTCGCGGCCGTCGAGGGCGGCGGCCATGGCGAGGTCCACGGAGAAGGTGCGCAGCGCGTCGTTGGCGCCGTCGAGCGCGGGCCAGGGGCGGTGGCGCAGTACTCCGTCCGTGCGGCCCTCGCCCCAGCAGTGCACGTCCAGGTCCACGAGGCGGGCGAGTTCACGGGCGAGGAACTCGACGTGGACGCCCGCGCCGCCGTACACGTCCGGCGGGTACTCGCGGGTCAGCAGTCCCACACGCACCCGGAACCTCCCGTGCTCGGCGGCTGGTCCCCTCATGGTCACCCAGACGGGGCGCCCGGGGAAGAGCGCGGGGGCGGTGCGGACCGGGGAGGCCGGGGTGGGCTCGAAGGCCTCGGAGGCCGGGTGAAGCAGCAGTCCCCGCAGACGCCCGCGCCGGGCACCCGGTAGTACAGGCAGCAACTGCGGCGGCGGAAGGCGGTCCCGGTGAGGGTGCCGGTGCCGGCGAGCAGGGGGTGGCCGAGCAGGTCGGCGGTCAGGGAGCGGGCGCGGGCGGCGGTGTCCGTGCGGCCGTGCCGGCGGGCCCAGCCTTCCAGTTCGCGGCCGGCGCCGGCCAGCGCGGAGGCCGCGTTGCCCCACAGCAGGCCGGTCGCGACGCGGTACCGGGCGTGGACGGTCGCCGTCAGCGGGCAGAGGTGGGCGCGGAGCACGACACCGGCGAGCGTGGGGGCGTCCGCGGGCAGGGGACGGACCTCGGTGAGCCACAGGTCGTCGGGGGAGGCGGCGTCGGGGTCCCAGTGCAGCAGGCGCGGTGCGAGGTCGGGAACGCGGCCGTACAGGACGGCGCAGCCGAGCGTCACCGACCACAGGCGGGCCGCGAGCCCCTGGTGGGCCACGGAGGCGGCGACACGGGACTCGGGGGTGCCGAGGACGGCACCGACCTTGCGGACGCGGAACCCCAGGGGGTCGTGCTGCGCGGAAGGGGGTCGCCGTGCGCGGGGGTCCTGCTGCGCCGGGGGGTCGTTCTGCTCCGGGGGGATCCGCTGCTCCGGGGTGATCCGCTGCTCCGGTGGGTCCTCCTGGTCGTCCGGTGTCGCGTCCTCGTGTCCCCGCGCGTGGACGTGTGCGAGGGTGGGCAGCGGCCGGGGCGGCGGCTGCGACGCGTGCAGGACGGAGAAGCCGCCGAGCGGGCGGAGGGCGGCGAGGGCACGGTCGAGGTCCACGGAGACCAGTAGTATCAAGGACCCTACGGGGTACGGCGCCGGGTTCCCGGTCGGAAGTAGCCCACCCTGGGGAGGACGGCACCGCCGTCATACTCCATCGGCAGTAGGACCCAATGAATGCTCAGGGACGACGACGGGAAGCCCTTGAGACGGCATCGTGTTGTCCATGGATGACGACCGTTCGCCGCGCCGGCCGCTGGGCCCCCGACTCACGCCGAGGAGCAGCCGATGAGCGCCCTCGTGTTGTCCGTGCTGCTGTCGCTCGTCTCCGCCGTGGCGTACGCGGGCGGAGCGATCGTGCAGGAGCAGGTGGCGGCGTCCTCCCCGGGTGCTCAGTACGCCCCGCTGCGCCGGCCGGGCTGGTGGGCGGCGGTCGCGCTCAACGGCCTCGGTGGCCTGCTGCACGTCGCGGCCCTCGCCCTCGGACCGCTGAGCCTGGTGCAGCCGCTGGGCGCCCTGACCATCGTGTTCGCCCTGCCCATGGCGGCGCTGTTCGTGGGCCGCAGGGCCGGTGCGACGGCTTGGCGGGGCGCGCTCATGGCGACCGTCGGACTCGCGGGTCTGCTGTCCCTGGTCGGCGCGTCCGACGCACAGTCGCTGAACACCGGGCAGCGGGTCGGGGCGGCCGTCGTCACCGGTGGCGTGGTGGTGGCGCTGATGATCGCCGGCCGGGCCGCGCACCGGCATCCGGCGGTGCGCAGCATCCTGCTGGCGACCGCGTCCGGCATCGCCTTCGGCATGTCCTCGGTGTTCACCAAGACGGTCGCCGTCGACTGGACCGGCGGTGTGTCGGCCGCCGACCTGCCGTCCATGGCCGTGATCGGCGTGCTCGCCACGGCCGGCATGCTGCTGTCCCAGGCCTCCTACCGGGGCGCCGGTCTCGCGGCCCCGCTGGCCACGCTGACGGTCGTGAACCCGGTGGTGGCCGCGGTCGTCGGCATCACCATGTTCGGCGAGTCCTTCCGCTACGACACGACCGGCACCGTCCTCGCCCTGGGCTGCGGCGTGGTGGCCGCGGGCGGGCTGATCCTGCTGACGACGGAACGGATCGCGCGGGAGGCCGCCGAGGGGACCGCGGCCGTCGGGGAGGGCGGCCCCGAGCCGGTGCCGGCCGACGTCGTCGTGCCGGCCGAGGGCGTGCCGGCCCGGGAGGTGTGCGTGCCGCGGACGGACCGGCTGCCCGACAAGGTCTTCGTGCCGTCCCAGGCGTCCGCCTCACCGCCGGTCCCGGACCCCGTGGCCGCCGAGGAGGGGCACGACGGGGCGTACGAAGCCCGGAAACCGGCCGGGTCCGGCGCGACGCCGCTCCCCTACGGCCCGTTCTACGGCGGCCCGTTCGCCGCGCTGCCCCTGCTCGACCGGCACCGGGTGGGGCTCAGATCCTGACCCCGCCGGCCCGCAGATACGCCAGCGGGTCGACGTCCGAGCCGAAACCGGGCCCCGTCCGCACCTCGAAGTGCAGATGCGGGCCCGTGCTGTTCCCGGTGGAGCCGGAGCGGCCGATGCGCTGGCCCGTGACCACCGACTGACCGTCCTTCACGGAGATGGCCGAGAGGTGCGCGTACTGGGAGTAGCGGCCGTCGTCGTGCCGGACCACCACCTGGTACCCGTAGGAGCCGCCCCAGCCGGCGCTGATGACACGGCCCGCCGCGACCGACTTGACCGAGGTGCCGGTGGGGACGGGGAAGTCGACGCCGGTGTGGTAGCCCTTCGACCAGGAGGACCCCGCCTGGTGGTACGGCGTGCCGGTGGGGGCGTCGACGGGAGCGGTGAGGGCGTGGCCGGTGCCGGCCTTCTCCGCCTTCTCGGACTTGTCTGCCTTCTCCGCCCTGGGCCTGTCCGGTTTCGCCTTGCCCGGTTTCGCCTTGCCCGAGGGGGTCCTGCCGGTGTCCGAGGACGGCTTCCTCGGCTCGGTCGGCCTGGTCGTCGTGGGCTTCTTCGGCGTCGTCCCGGCTCTCCCCGGCCGCTTCGCCTCGGGGCGAGGGGCCGTGGCGGCCTTCTCACCGCGCAGGGACAGCCGCTGGCCCGGCAGGATCAGGTCGGGGTCCGCTCCGATCTCGGCGCGATTGGCGTCGTAGAGCCGCTGCCAGCCGCCCCGGACCTGCTGGGAGTCGGCGATGCCGGAGAGTGTATCGCCGCTGATCACGGTGTACATCCGGGCCTGTCCGGCCCGGGACTGCGGCGTGGTCTGGGGCTGGGCGTCCTTCACCGAGCCGGACGTCCGTGCGGACTTCGGGGCCGTCTTCCCGGCGGCCCTCTCGGGCGTCTGCTCGGCCACCTTCTCCGCGCCCCCGGCCGGACGCACGTCGGGGGTGCCGCCTCCCCGGGTCAGTCCGGCCCGCTCGGAGCACACCGGCCAGGCGCCCGGGCCCTGCCCGTCCAGCACCTTCTCCGCGACGGCGATCTGCTGCTCCCTGGTGGCCAGGTCCGCACGCGGGGCGTACTCGGTGCCGCCGAACGCCTCCCAGGTCGACTGGGTGAACTGCAACCCGCCGTAGTAGCCGTTGCCGGTGTTGATGTCCCAGTCGTTGGTGGACTCGCAGGCCGCGACCTTGTCCCAGGTCTCCACGTCGGCCGCCTGGGCGGTGCCGGTGCCGATGAGGGGGAGGGCCAGTCCGGCTCCCCCCGCGGTGACGGTCAGTGAGGCGCGGTTGATCCTGTTCGGCTGGTACCGGCGGTGCCGGCCGCGTACGGCCATGGAAATCCCCCTCGACATCGCGTCAGGAGGGGCAAAACTAAGCGCTGCCAACAGGCCATGACAAGACGGCAATCGGTCGGCCGTTCACCCCAAGTGGCGGATATGGGATGCCTGTTGGCCTGATGATACGACGGTCCGCCGAGGAAACGGACCGTCCCGTGCGGGCCGGGGACCGCCGGACCAGGACATGCGACCGGCGTACCAGCACGTCACGATGGTCGAACGCGATACTGGCGGGCAGGGCCGGGCCTCCCGGCAGAGGGCACCATCGACACCAAGGTCACTAGGAGCCAACCCCATGAGCACTACAGCGCAGATCGGCGTCACGGGCCTCGCGGTCATGGGCCGCAATCTCGCCCGCAACTTCGCCCGCAACGGCTACACGGTCGCGGTGCACAACCGGACCGCGTCGCGGACCCACGCGCTCGTGGAGGAGTTCGGGAGCGAGGGCGACTTCGTCGCGACCGAGACCGCCAAGGAGTTCGTGGCGGCGCTGGAGCGGCCCCGGCGGCTGGTGATCATGGTGAAGGCCGGTGACCCGACCGACGCGGTGATCCACGAGTTCGCCCCTCTGCTGGAACCCGGCGACATGATCATCGACGGGGGCAACGCCCACTTCGCGGACACCCGGCGCCGGGAACGCGAACTGCGCGAACAGGGCATCCACTTCGTGGGCACCGGCATCTCGGGCGGCGAGGAGGGCGCGCTCAACGGTCCGAGCATCATGCCGGGCGGCTCGAAGGAGTCGTACGACTCGCTCGGCCCGATGCTGGAGAAGATCTCCGCGAAGGCGTCGGACGGCGCGCCCTGTGTGACCCATGTCGGCCCCGACGGCGCCGGACACTTCGTGAAGATGGTGCACAACGGCATCGAGTACGCCGACATGCAGCTGATCGGCGAGGCGTACCAGCTGCTGCGCGAGGTCGCCGGGTACTCCCCCGCGCAGATCGCGGACATCTTCCGCACCTGGAACACCGGCCGCCTGGACTCGTACCTGATCGAGATCACGGCGGAGGTGCTGTCGCACGTGGACGCGGCGACGGGCAAGCCGTTCGTGGACGTGGTGGTCGACCAGGCGGAGCAGAAGGGCACGGGCCGCTGGACGGTGCAGATCGCGCTGGACCTGGGCGTGCCCGTGTCCGGCATCGCCGAGGCCGTCTTCGCCCGTTCCCTGTCCGGGCACGCGGCACTGCGGGACGCCTCGCGCGGCCTGGCCGGCCCGAAGGCGTCACCGCTGGGCGAGGCGGAGGCGGCCGCCTTCGCCGACCGGGTGGAGCAGGCGCTGTACGCGTCGAAGATCGTGTCGTACACGCAGGGCTTCCACGAGATCGCGGCGGGCAGCGAGGAGTACGGCTGGGACATCGACCTGGGCGCGGTCTCCTCGATCTGGCGCGGCGGCTGCATCATCCGCGCGGCCTTCCTGGACCGCATCCGCGCCGCGTACGACGCCCGCCCCGGTCTGCCGAGCCTGCTCTCGGACGAGACGTTCGCGCAGGAGATCGCCGGCGCCCAGGACGACTGGCGCGAGGTCCTGATCGCCGCGACCCGGCAGGGCGTCCCGACGCCCGGCTTCGCCGCGGCCCTCGCCTACTACGACGCCCTGCGCGCGGAGCGGCTGCCTGCCGCGCTGACGCAGGGGCAGCGGGACTTCTTCGGGGCACACACGTACCGGCGGACCGACCGGGACGGTACGTTCCACACGCTGTGGGGCGGGGACCGTTCGGAGGTCCCCGCGTAACCGTACGTCGACGACGCGATCGGGCGGTGGGCGGCCGGTGCGGTCGCCCACCGCCCGCTGTTCCTTCCTGTCGGCGCCCCCGTGGCTCAGGTGAGCGGCGGCCCCGGTTCCGGGTCGGGCACCGGCTCCGGCCCCGGCGGGATCGGCGACGGGGAGGGCTCGGGGGGACCCGGGTGCGGGGGTGGCGGCGTCGGGCCGGGACCCGGCGGCGGGGGCGTCGGTTCCGGGCCGGGGCCCGGCGGCGGGGGTGTGGGGGCCGGTCCGGGAGGC
>NZ_JAGMUE010000242.1:0-5952 GCF_019049165.1 Streptomyces sp. AC627_RSS907 | reverse complement strand
CTGGCTGAGATCATCGAACGCCTGCTGCCCGCACGCCGTCATCGGACCTGCCCCAGAATGATCAAACGCAAGATGTCGAACTGGCCACTCAAACGGGCCGAGCACCGCAACCGGACACCACCCGCACCGGACACCACGACCATCACCCGACAAGACACAAACTAAGTCACCGGCATTGGGCCTAGGTGGAGGCCGGGTCCGCTGGCTCACCGCGGCTTGGGCAGCGCCGTCAGCGCCCGCCGACCCTCACCGTGGCCGACGACCCGCCACACGGGCCGGTCGGCCCCGTCGCGGGTGAGCTGGTGCAGGGTCGTCGTCGCCACGGTGATCCGCCAGTTCGGCCGGGCACGGTCGTGGAAGGCGGCCTCCCTCGCGGCGGTGCGACCGGTGCAGTATCGGAGAGCGTGGTGGGGGGACTGGATCACGCGAGCGCGGCATGCAATATATGGCGTCGCGCGGGTGGCTCAATATCTGTGCGCGCGGTTTGAGTTTTCATCGGAGCATGCGGATAGATTCTCTGCCGCGATAAACAGGGTGGCGTTCTTCACCGCACAGTGGCTGCTGTGGCGTGCTACTGTCGATGTCAGTTGCAGTTGTGGTTCCCGAAACTTCAAGTGCTCCGGTCGGCCCTGTGCCCCTTGGAAGCGCTTTTGTATCTCCGGTCTTTTTCCGGACGGGGTGATCATCGCGGCGACACGAGGTTCGCACGGTGCGGATCCCGTATGCACTGCCCCAGAGGAGAAATGACATGGCTGCTGGTACCGTGAAGTGGTTCAACGCGGAAAAGGGCTTCGGCTTCATCGAGCAGGACGGTGGCGGCGCTGATGTGTTCGCCCACTACTCGAACATCGCCGCCCAGGGCTTCCGCGAGCTGCTGGAGGGCCAGAAGGTTACCTTCGACATCGCGCAGGGCCAGAAGGGCCCGACGGCCGAGAACATCGTTCCCGCCTGACGCTGACGGTCACATACTTGTAGCTGGGGCCCGCATCCTTAGGGGTGCGGGCCCCAGCTACATGCGTTTTCGCAGTGATTTCATCTGTGGACGACAACCCGGACATCGTGCGCTTACCGCACACGGATCGTCCTTCGAGGGTGCAGCCGCATCCTTCATAGCTACAGTGCAGTGGACGCTTCGAATATCGAGCCCACAGCGCCCCCAATCATTCCAGCGCATGCGCCGCACAGATTTTCTGTTGGCCAGATTCGCTGGCAAGGCCTACCGGTCCATTCTTGCGATTCTCCGTGCTGCTCATTGCTTCGGGAATTCCTTGATATGTGCCGCATCGAGGAAGGTTTCGTATGAACCGCACACGCACGAACGACCGTTTCGCTCGCACCCGTCATGGCAGTGCCGACTCCGGAAAGGGCGGCAGCCGCTTCGGTTCGCCGGCGCCGCGCCGGTCGGCCGGGCCGAGCCGCTCCGGCGGTTACGGCCGCCGGCCCGCCGCCGTTCAGGGGGAGTTCGCCCTCCCCCGGACGATCGCCCCCGCGCTTCCCGCTGTGGAGGGCTTCGCCGATCTCGACATGCCCGGGGAACTGCTGGCCGCGCTCGGCTCGGCCGGCGTCACCGTGCCGTTCCCGATCCAGGCCGCGACGCTGCCGAACTCCCTCGCCGGCCGCGACATCATGGGCCGCGGGCGTACCGGTTCCGGCAAGACGCTCGCTTTCGGGCTGGCCCTGCTGGCCCGTACGGCCGGGCAGCGGGCCGAGGCCCGTCAGCCGCTGGGACTGGTCCTCGTACCGACGCGGGAGCTGGCGCAGCAGGTCACCGATGCTCTCACCCCGTACGCCCGCTCTCTCAAGCTGCGGCTGGCCACGGTGGTGGGCGGGATGTCGATCGGCAGGCAGGCGCACGCGCTGCGCGGTGGAGCCGAGGTCGTCGTCGCCACACCCGGTCGCCTCAAGGATCTCATCGACCGCGGCGACTGCCGGCTCGCCCAGGTCGCCGTCACTGTCCTCGACGAGGCCGACCAGATGGCCGACATGGGCTTCATGCCGCAGGTCACTGCCCTGCTCGACCAGGTCCGCCCCGAGGGCCAGCGCATGCTGTTCTCCGCCACCCTCGACCGCAACGTCGACCTGCTCGTGCGCCGCTACCTGACCGATCCGGTCGTGCACTCCGTCGATCCCTCGGCGGGCGCCGTCACGACGATGGAGCACCACGTACTCCATGTCCACGGCGCCGACAAGCACGCGGCCACCACCGAGATCGCCGCACGCGACGGCCGCGTGATCATGTTCCTCGACACCAAGCACGCCGTCGACAGACTGACCCGGGACCTGCTCAACAGCGGGGTACGGGCCGCCGCCCTGCACGGCGGCAAGTCCCAGCCGCAGCGCACCCGCACCCTGGCGCAGTTCAAGACCGGACACGTCACCGTCCTGGTGGCGACCAACGTCGCGGCACGCGGCATCCACGTCGACAACCTCGACCTCGTCGTCAACGTCGACCCGCCGACCGACCACAAGGACTACCTCCACCGGGGCGGCCGCACGGCCCGCGCCGGCGAGTCCGGCAGCGTCGTCACGCTCGTCACCCCGAACCAGCGCCGCGGCATGGTCCGTCTCATGTCGGACGCCGGGATCCGGCCGCAGACCACCCAGGTCAGCCCGGGCGACGAGGCCCTCAGCCGGATCACCGGAGCCCAGGCCCCGACCGGCATCCCGGTCGTCATCACCGCCCCGGCGACCGAACGCTCCAAGAAGCGCGGCGCCACCTCACGCGGCCGACGCCGCCCCGCCTCGGCGACCCGGCGTACCCCCGCACTCAAGTCCACGGCTGGCGCGGCCGCCTAGAACCGTCCTGATCAGGAACCCCGCCCGTCTGCGCAGGAGGCACCCCTTGACGCCAGGACAGTTGCAGGATCGCTCCGTAGGCGCTCTCCCACTGCACGGCACGGTGGCCGACGTCATGGACGCCGCCGGGCCACAGGTCTGGTACGACATGACCGTCGAGGTGGCGCTGTCCGTGATGGCCGCCGCCCGTGCCGAGCATCTGGTCGTCTGCGACGAAGATGCCCGGTGCGTCGGCCTGGTCACCCAGGCCCGGCTCACTGCCGTCCGGGACAGCTCCGGATACACCGACCGGCTCCGCCTGGGTGACGTCACCGACGGCAGCGAGCCCTCCGTCTCACCGTTGGCCACGAGGGAAGAAGCCGAGGACGCGGTGCCTTTCGGGCGGCTCGGGCTGGTGCCCGTGGTCGACGAACACGGCAGCGCCCTGGGCGTCCTCGCTCTCTCCCGCCGCTGAACCGCCGGACGGCGGCCGGTCCCGTTCCCTCATCTTCCTGTGAGGCATCATGCGCTGTGTCATTGCCCGCTTCCCGTTCGACCTGACCAAGAGCGGCGTGCTGGAGTCGATGAAGGGCGTCAAACCCGAACCGGTCGCCGGCGAGTCCGTGATCATCGGGCGGCGTCACTATCCCGTCAAGCAGGTCGGCCAGGTCACCACCCGTCAGGACCGCCGCGATTTCAGCGCCGGCGAGGTCATGAGGGCCATGGCCCTGCTCGGCTTCACCTGCCGCACTCTGCCCGAGGCCGCCCCCGCGCGCATCGAAAGTCCGTTGCAGCGGGCTTCCGCGATGCTCGGCGCCCCGCTGTCCCTCTGACCGACGCGACAGGCACGCTGACACCAGAACGGCGGTGAGGGCCCGACCGGCGCGCCGGTCGGGCCCTCACCGTATGCCGCACTCTCCGGTCGGTGCGCGAGTGGGGCGACGGTGCCGTGACGCAGGGGCGATTCCTCCTGCTGGGGTCAGTAGACGGCGAGGGAGATGGCGATGTAGTGCGCGGTGAAGGCTGCCACGGTCAGAGCGTGGAAGACCTCGTGGAAGCCGAACCAGCGGGGCGAGGGGTTGGGGCGCTGGACGGCGTAGACCACCGCGCCCGCGCTGTAGAGGAGACCGCCGGTCACTATCAGGGTGACTACGGCCGCTCCGCCGGTGTGCAGGAAGTCGGGCAGGTAACGCACCGGCGCCCAGCCCAGGGCCAGGTAACAAGGGGTGTACAGCCAGCGGGGAGCACTGACCCACAGGACACGGAAGGCGATGCCTGCCAGGGCACCCGTCCACACGATCCACAGCAGCAGGACCTGCCGGTCAGCGGGGAGGAGCACGGCCAGAGGCGTGCAGGTGCCCGCGATGATCAGAAAGATGTTGGCGTGGTCGAGACGCCGCAGAACCGCCTCGCCCAGCGGCCCCCAGGTGCCCAGATGGTAGACGGCGCTCGTCCCGAACAGCAGCCAGGCAGTCACGGCGTACACGGCGCAGGCCCAGGCCGCCGGCGTCCGGGCCAGGCAGATCAGGACGATGCCAGCACTCAACGAGGCCGGGACCATCGCGGCGTGGAGCCAGCCACGCAGCTTCGGCTTGACCGGCTCGACCAGATCCGCCGCCCACCCGGCCAGGTCGGCAACAGGGCGAGAGTCCTCCCCGGCACCGCCACGGCGTGATCCGCCGGAGACACCGGCTACAGCCTCCCCCGCCACAACTCCCCGTGCTGTCTCGCTCCTACGGGCATCATCGAAAACCATCCGATCATGCTAAAAGCACGCCCGAAACAGTCTGCGGAAGGTCACGCTCCCACCGCCGGACCGGGATCGACAGGCGGAGTGAGTGCTGCCATTGAGAAGGCGGGGGCGCCTGCGACCTGCCATCGCTGGGACAGTGAAGGCCGTGTAGGTCGGCTGGCCGACGAGGTGAGGACGGTACGGGTCGTCTGCGTTCGCGCAGGTCAACCTTCCGGCATCTCGGCCCACACACGGGCGGCCATTGCCTCGGCCTCGTCCTGCGGTGTTCCCGCCCGCACCAAGATGATCCCGCGAGACTGGTCCGGGAACGTGACCTCCCGCATTGCCGTACCCAACGGGCCCGTCGGATCGTCCGACATGGCGCCTCCCTTCGGCGGCTGCCGCCCACGCTAAGAGGACATCTCATTTGGCCTTAGCGGTAGCCTGAGAGCGTGCTGTTGATTGAGCGTCTGGTCCCGGACGGGTTGTGGGAGCTGTTCCAGCGGGTGGTGCCGGAGGCACCGTCGCGTCCGCAGGGTGGTGGCCGGCGCCGGTACGGCGACCGCGAGGTGCTGGCCGCGATCATCTTCGTGGCGACGACGGGGTGCACGTGGGCGCAGGTCCCGCCGGTGTTCGGGCCGTCCGGTGCGACGGCCCATCGCCGGTTCACGGAGTGGTCGAAGGCTCGGGCCTGGGCGAAGCTGCACCGGCTGGTGCTGGACGGGCTCGGCTCGCGGGGTGAGCTGGACTGGTCGCGGTGCGCGATCGACTCGGTGAACGTGCGGGCTCTGAAAGGGGGGACTTGACGGGTCCGAATCCTGTGGATCGGGGCAAGAAGGGATCGAAGATCCACTTGATCACCGAGCGGACCGGACTGCCCCTGTCCGTGGGGATCTCCGGTGCCAACCTCCACGACAGCCAGGCCCTGGAGCCGCTCGTGCGCGGCATCCCTCCGATCCGCTCCCGCCGCGGCCCACGCAGGCGCAAGCCCGCCAAGCTCCACGGCGACAAGGGATACGACTACGCCCATCTGCGGAAATGGCTCCGAGAGCGCGGTATCCGGCACCGCATCGCCCGCAAGGGCATCGAGTCCTCCAAGCGGCTGGGCCGTCACCGTTGGGTGATCGAGCGGACCATGGCCTGGCTCGCTGGCTGCCGTCGTCTGCACCGACGCTACGAACGCAAGGCCGAACACTTCCTCGCCTTCACCAGCATCGCCTGCACCCTCATCTGCTACCGCCGGCTCACCAAATGAGATGACCTCTTACTGAGTTTTTCGTTAGTTCTGTGGTGGTTGGGGCTTCGGTGGTGTGAGCATGATGGCGTGTCTTCCAAGCCGCAGGATGCTGTTGCTGATGTCTCCGTTCTACCGCTGACGCGGCCGCAGTTGGCCGAGGCCCGTCGCATGCGCGCGGCCGAGCTGTTCGAGCAGAGACGCCCTTCAT
>NZ_JAGMUE010000241.1:0-748 GCF_019049165.1 Streptomyces sp. AC627_RSS907 | reverse complement strand
CTGCTGGCCAGCACGTACAACAAGGGGCGGGCCGACGCGGGGAACTGTGAGGTCCCCTGCGACCGCAGGCCGCACCTGCAGCACAGCGACGACGACGGGGCGACGTGGTCGACGCCGCGCGACATCAGCGGCGAGATCCGCGATCCGCGCTGGGACGCGTGGTACGCCACCGGCCCCGTGCACGGCATCCAGCTCACCCGCGGCAAGCACGCGGGCCGGCTGGTGTTCGGCGTCAACGCGGAGAGCTACGGGACCGACCGCATCACCGAGAACCACGCCGCGCTGGCGCTGAGCGACGACGGCGGCGACTCGTGGCGGCTCGGCGCGCGGGACACGTGGCCGCTGGCCCCCGACGGGACGTTCCGGCAGAAGCCGTCCGAACTGACGCTGGTGGAGCGGGTGGACGGCGGCATCTACGTGAACGGGCGCGAGCAGGAGGGCAAGGACCTCGGCCATCGGGACGCCGCGGTGAGCCAGGACGGTGGGGAGAGCTTCCAGGCGCCGTTCCGCGCGCTGCCCGACCTGTACACGCCGATGGTGCAGGGCGCGGTGATCCGGCTGCCCAGCGCGGGCCGGCGCGGCCCCGGCCGGCTGCTGCTGTCCGCGCCGGCCGACCCGGACCGGCGGCGCACGATGATGATCCGCTCCTCCTACGACGAGGGCCGCACCTGGGAGAGCGTGGACCGGGGCGCGGTGGTGACCACCGACTGGTCCGGCTACTCCGACCTGGTCGCCCTGTCGAACGGCC
>NZ_JAGMUE010000240.1:0-645 GCF_019049165.1 Streptomyces sp. AC627_RSS907 | reverse complement strand
TGCCCGGACAGGGTCACGACCGCCTCGTGGAAGCGGATGTCCTCGTCGGCGAGCGACGCGGCGTCCGCCGCCTCGGCCGCCGCAGCCATGTTGCGGACGAGCGACTCGAGGTGGGCGTAGTCGGCGTCGGTCAACCGGGGCATCGCCTTGCGGAAGGCGAACTTCTCCAGCGAGACGCGGACCGGTACGAGGACGTTCTCGATCTCCTCCTGGGAGACGCCCAGCACCTCCGTGCCGCGGTACGGGTAGGAGATCACCAGCCCCTCCTGCTCCAACTGGCGCAGCGCCTCGCGGACCGGCGCCCTGCTGGTGCCGAGCTGCGCGGCGACCCCCGCCTCGGTGAGCTTCTGGCCCGCGGGGAGCTGGCCCACGGTGATCGCCTCGCGCAGCACGTCGGCGACGGTTTCACGGCGGGAGGCGAGGGACGCGGAGGAGAGCGCGGGCAGCGCGGAGAGACCGGACATGGCCGGAGCGTAACAGGGGTCGTATTTTGTCGACAATCGAGCGTCCTCCTTCGGGTCGATGGGGAGTCGGGGCCGCTGGGTGAGGCGGTGGAGAGGTGCTTCCAGCGGTCGGTGGGTCCGTGGGGCTGTTTGTTGCGCGGGCTCACGGGCGGGGATGGCGTCGCGCCGCCCGGGTGCTGCC
>NZ_JAGMUE010000239.1:0-572 GCF_019049165.1 Streptomyces sp. AC627_RSS907 | reverse complement strand
CACGGATGGGGGTGGGGGCGAGGCCGTGCCAAAGCGTGAGGTGGGGCCGTTGCCGGTGGTGGGAGGCGGACGGGCCCGCGCCGGAGGGAACGGGCGTGAGCTGGGCGTTACGTATCTCATCGCTTCTCACACGATCGGATGAATGTAGGGCGAAGCTGGCGAGCAGCGCACTGTCAACCGCTAAATTCACGCCGTTCCACAGAGCGATGCGATCAGGGAGACCGGCAGGCTGATGACGGAACGATCCCCGCAGCACACCCCCAACCGTCAGCTCGCCGCGCTTATCGCCGAGGCCGGTTTCTCGCACGCGGGCCTCGCCCGGCGAGTGGACCAGCTCGGGCTTGAGCACGGCCTTGACCTGCGATACGACAAGACGTCGGTAACGCGCTGGCTACGCGGGCAACAGCCGCGTGGCACGACCCCGGCACTGATCGCCGAGGTCTTCACCCGCCGCCTCGGCAGGCGCCTGTCCGCCCAGGACCTCGGCCTCGACGCGTGCGCCCCGGTCTACGCGGGACTGGAGTTCGCGTCCTCGCCGGAGGAGGCGGTGGACATCGTCAGCGGACTGTGGC
>NZ_JAGMUE010000238.1:0-626 GCF_019049165.1 Streptomyces sp. AC627_RSS907 | reverse complement strand
CTTGTCGGACCAGCCCGCGTACCAGACCCACCGGTCGATCGCCGCGTCCACCCGCGCCGCGGCCTTCTTGGCCGACACGCCGTCGGCCGCGGCCACCTCGGCCGCGAACTGCTCGCGGCGGCCCTCCAGCATCTCGGCGACCCGGTAGAGGATCTGGCCGCGGTTGTACGCCGTCGCGCCCGACCAGGGGCCGAACGCCTTGCGGGCCGCGACGACCGCGTCCCGGGCGTCCTTACGGGAGGAGAGCGGGGCGTTCGCCAGCCACGCGCCCTTTGCGTCGGTCACCTCGTACACCCGCCCGCTCTCGGACCGGGGGAACTTCCCCCCGACGAACAGCTTGTAGGTCTTGAGCACGCTCAAGCGGTCAACAGTGGACATCAGCGATCGCCCTCCGGGCTCGTCGTTCCGGCGCGGTCGCCCTGCGGGCCCGCCGGGGCGAGGTACGCCTCCAGGCCGTGTCGGCCGCCCTCGCGGCCGTAGCCCGACTCCTTGTAGCCGCCGAACGGCGACGTCGGGTCGAACTTGTTGAAGGTGTTGGACCACACGATGCCCGCGCGCAGCTTGCTCGCCATCCACAGGCTGCGGCTGCCCTTCTCGGTCCAGATGCCTGCCGAGAGGCCGTACGG
>NZ_JAGMUE010000237.1:0-568 GCF_019049165.1 Streptomyces sp. AC627_RSS907 | reverse complement strand
GCAACCAGTCGACGGTACGGGCGAGTTGTTGGGCCGCGGGCGCCACGGCGTTCGGCAGCGCGTGGGCGTAGCACACGCGGGCCCCGCTGACCCCGTAGCGGCGGGCCTGCGCGGCGTACGGGGCGGCCAGCGCGTCGATCATGCCGGCGCGGACCAGCCGGCTGATGGAGCACACCGGTCGCGACAGCAGTACGAGGACCGGCAGCACCAGGACGGTGGGGTGGGCCAGCAGGTCGGTGCCGTACCCGACCGCGGTCGGTGGCAGCCAGTCCAGGCGCAGCGCGAAGACGGTGACCAGGAGCACGCCGAACGCGAACTCCGGCACCGCGTACACGCCCAGCGTCACCGAGCTGATGAGCCGGTCGAGGGCGCCGCCCTCGCGGCGGGCGGCGAGCACGCCGAGCCCGACCGAGATCGGGACCAGCAGCGCCACCGTGAGCGCCGCGAGCAGCAGCGTGGGCCCGAAGCCGGCGGAGAGGTAGTCGGCGACGGGTCGGCCGGACGCCAGCGAGGTGCCGAAGTCGCCGTGGAGCAGCCCGCCGGTCCAGTCCGCCAGCCGCTCCAGGGC
>NZ_JAGMUE010000236.1:0-2809 GCF_019049165.1 Streptomyces sp. AC627_RSS907 | reverse complement strand
TTGGTGAGCAGGGCGTGGTACTCGGCGGCGGTGCGTTGGGCGTCGTGGTATTCGGTTCGGGCTGCTTCGGTGGCGTATTTGAGGAAGGGGAGGGTGAAGGGAAGGGGGGAGTGATCGGGGTAGGGGCGGGTGAGGCTGTCGTTGGCTTGGCGGAGGCGTTCGAGGGCGCCGATGCCTTCGACGAGGGTGGGGTCGTTTTCGGCGGTAGGTCCGAAGACCAGGCGTAGGGCGCGGATCAGGCGCAGGGCGGTGTCGGCGGTGTCGGGGGGCAGAGGGGTGCTGGGTCTGGTGTGCAGCCCCATGGCGGCGGCGAGTGCTTGCAGAGCCTCCGTGACCGGTTCCGGCCGGTACTCGACCCACCGTGGGAACTCCCCACTGGCCTCCACAGCAATCTGCAACTTGCCGGAGTGGTATGTGCCTACCGACGTGTGAGCGGCGTAGACGGGTGTGCCTGTTTCGTTCGCCATGATCTGTGCGGGGGAGCCGCCGGCGACCGCGTCCAGGGTCCCGTGCGGGACCATGCCCGCGTGACAGCACATGGCCAGGACGTGTACGTCGCCGCCCTGTGCCCTGGCCTGCTTGCGCAGAGAGTTGAGGCTCGGGCGCCGCTTGAGGTACTCACCCGCCGAGCGCGGGGACCCATACAGCCTTTTGACCTCACCGTTGACGCGCGCCAGCCACCATATCTGGCCGAACTCGTTGCCGTGGCCGGCGAAGACGTACATCCTCGGCTGCTCCTGCAGCTCCGACCCCTCCTTCCGCTTCGCCCAGGGAGTGGCCGCAGAACCCACGGCACGCCTACCTCCGTAGGCCGGGTCGTCGAGGTAGAAGGACTGTTGCGAGGGCAGCCGGAAGTAGGCACGGCTGCGAGAGACCAACTCCGTTAGCGAGTGTGAGGTGCGACCGAAGGATTTGTGGGTTTTGGGGTCGATGATGGGGCGGGTGATCACGTGTTTGTCGGGGACCTTGTGGGCGGTGCCGTTGGACTCGTAGAGCACCTGGAAGTTCTTCGCGGAGGCGAGGGGCAGGCCGGGCGGGCTGACTGCCCAGGCGCCGAGCAGCTTGCCGCCGGGCCGGTCGTCGACCAGTACGGGGCGGAGGATGGTGGTGCCGTTCGTCTGGTCGGTGTGCAGGGCTGTTGGCCCGGTGGCCGACCAGACGATCCGATCGGTGGCGGTGGCCACGGCGCGAGCGGTGTCCAGGTCCTCGGGACCCAGAAGAAGAATCCGCCGGGGGGCGTCATCGGGGGAGGGGGCGTTATTGGCGAAGTGGGCGGGGTCGTGGGCGATCAGTTCCGCCAGGACGTCGGCGGTGACCCAGTGCGTGCTCTTCTTTGTGCGGATCCGGTACTGTTCCGGTCCGTCCTCCCCGCCGGTCTTGCTGGTCAGGGAGTAGTAGACGAAGGTGTCGGCAGGCCAGGGAGCCAGTGCGGATTCGCGGATCTCTGGGACCGAGCCGTTGGCGGAGTGATGGCGCACAGCGACGGTGCTCAGATCCCAGCCGGTCCTGACACGGGCAAGGCTCCAGTCGCGGCCCACGACTGTGTGGCGGTCGGTGCCGATGATCTGTGAGATGTTTCCGTAGGCCTCTTGTGTCTGCAGGTAATGGGCGAGCAGGGCCGTCTGGCTGTCGGCCCGTCCCATGCGCTGTGCTTCGTTCGCGGCCAGGATCAGTTCCCCGATCGCTTCGTCGGGGAGAGTGCCGGTGGGCAGTGCCAGGAAGGTGCGGGCGAACTCGCTCAGTTCGTCCAACGACGGTGCCCTGTTCTCGGCGCTCTTGTCGTGCCGCGGGACCATCGGCTCCAGGATGTCCAGTGCGGTCCTGATGTCCTCATGACTCAGGGGGCTCTGCTGCGAGTGCAGCAGGTTGTACATCTGGTCGACGAGGGTGGCCTGCGTGAGCACTGCCGAAGTGTCGGGGCCGAGGCCGGACGGGGGTACCGGGTTCGGGTCGACGGAGATCCACGTGCCAGCTGGATCGCTCCCCGAGCCCGCGGTCAGATATGGCGCTTGATGGCCGTTTTCGACTTGTGTGAGTTGCAGCTCGCCGTGGGGGAACCAGACGCGGGCGCGGGTGTGGTCGGCGATGATCCGTGCGAGGGTCTCGTTGCGGGCGTCCTTGTCCATCAGGAGCACCACGGGCTCGTTCGTCTGTCGTACGGGGTCGTACCGCACCAGTTCCGCGAACTCTTCGTCCGACACTGGTCGTCCGTACGCCAACATCATGCCCTCGGCGTTCCGTGCGGCCATCACTGCGTGGGCGATGGGCCCCCAGGGCGCGGGATGGATGCCCCGGGGATCGATGACCATGTCGGTGTGCAGCTGGTTACGAGCAGTTCCGGTCCAGTCCCTGCCGCACAATGTGCCGTCGTCCCTACTGATCACGGCTTGTGATGGGTATCCCTGCGCGGTCAGCGCGTAGGCGGCGATGGCGTCCAGGCTGTCGCCCCGGCGCTGCTGGAGGGCCTTGCCGGCGAGGGCGAGGGCGTTGAGGAGATGGCTCTTGTCGACCGGTTTGTCTGGTTTCAGGTGGAGTAGCATCCGGGTGATGCCGTCCAGGTTCAGGGAAGTGCCGAAGCGGGGGTGGCCGGCGCGCACCGTGTCGATCACGCACAGCACGTCGAACAGCACAGTGCGCTGGTCTGGCCCGTATTCCGGGTCGGGGAAGGTGTGGTCGATGAATGTCTGCAGTTGCTGAGGGTCTTGCTGGTTCGCGGTGGGTGGTGGTGCGGCGGCGGCGGACGGTGTCGTCGGCGCCGGGGTCGGGGCTGGGGCCTGCGTTGGAGTCGGCAGGGGTGGGGGTGGGGCGG
>NZ_JAGMUE010000024.1:0-16196 GCF_019049165.1 Streptomyces sp. AC627_RSS907 | reverse complement strand
CATAGTGTTTCGGTGGTCATAGCGTAGGGGAAACGCCCGGTTACATTCCGAACCCGGAAGCTAAGCCTTACAGCGCCGATGGTACTGCAGGGGGGACCCTGTGGGAGAGTAGGACGCCGCCGAACAATTTTTGGTAGAGAGGGGAACCCCGCACCGTTATGGTGCGGGGTTTTCTGCGTTTACGGGTTTCCTGGCATTTACGAGAGGGGCGGGGCCCTTCTGGCCCCGCCCCTCACAGACGACCCGCCGCCTTGAGTTCCAGATAGGCGTCGGCCAGAGCCGGAGCCAGTTCGTCAGGGGTCGCGTCGACAACCGTCACGCCGTGCCGACGGAGTTGGTCCGCGGTGCGCCGGCGCTCCGCCTGGGCCTGTGCGGCTGCTGCGGCCTCGTAGATACCTTCCGTGTCTCCACGGGCCTCGGCCATCCGGGACATGTGCGGATCGGCCACCGATGCCAGCAGAACCGTGTGCCGCTGAGTCAGTTGTGGCAGGATGGGGAGGAGGCCGTCTTCGACGGGTGCCGCGTCGAGTGTCGTGAACAGCACGACCAGGGAGCGGCGAGGGGCCGAACGGAGAGCCGTGGCGGTGAGACCGCGCGCGTCGGTCTCCACCAGCTCCGGCTCCAGGGTCGCCATCGTGTGGACCAGGGACGGGAGCACGTCGCCTGCCGTACGGCCCTGTACGAGGGCGCGTACCCGGCGGTCGTACGCGAGGAGGTCGACGCGGTCGCCGGCGCGCGAGGCCAGAGCGGCCAGGAGCAGTGCGGCGTCCATGGAGGCGTCGAGACGGGGGGCGTCCCCCACGCGGCCGGCCGAGGTGCGGCCCGTGTCGACGACGATCAGGATGTGCCGGTCGCGCTCAGGACGCCAGGTGCGTACGGCGACGGAGGACTGGCGGGCTGTCGCACGCCAGTCGATGGACCGGGTGTCGTCGCCGGGCACGTACTCGCGCAGACTGTCGAACTCCGTGCCCTCTCCGCGGGTGAGGACGCTGGTACGACCATCGAGTTCGCGAAGGCGGGCGAGCTTGGAGGGCAGGTGCTTGCGACTGGTGAACGGAGGCAGGACGCGTACCGACCAGGGGACCTTGTGGGCACCCTGGCGGGCGAAGAGACCCAGAGGACCGTACGAGCGGATCGTGACGCGGTCCGGTCGTCGGTCGCCGCGGCGGGTGGGCCGCAGGCGTGTGGTCACGCGTCGGCGCTCGCCGGCGGGCACCGTCACGCGGTGCCGGGAGGCCGCCGACTCCGTGCCGGGCTGCCAGCTGCTGGGTGCCCAGGCATCACGGAGGTGAGCGCGCAGCGGGCGGTTGGACGGGTTGGTGACCGTCAGGGTGACGTCCGCGGTGTCGCCGAGGCGTGTGGAGGTGTCGCCGGAGCGGGTCAGGCGCAGGCGGCGGACCGGGGCGGCCAGCGCGAAGTCGCAGGCGCAGGCGGCGGCCAGCGGGGCGTTGACCGCGAGGACACCCGTCCAGCTGGGGTCCCAGATGCCGAGGGGGACCGAGCCCAGGGCCGCGAGGAGCGCGGCGCGTCCGGTGAACGCCATCAGCGGGGGACGGGGACGTGGGCGAGGATCGCGTTGATCACGGAGTCCGTGGTCACGCCCTCCATCTCGGCCTCCGGGCGGAGCTGTACGCGGTGACGGAGGGTGGGGAGGGCCAGGGCCTTCACGTCGTCGGGGGTGACATAGTCGCGGCCCGTGAGCCACGCCCACGCTCGGGACGTCGAGAGCAGTGCCGTCGCTCCGCGCGGGGAGACGCCCAAGGTGACGGACGGCGAATCGCGGGTCGCCCGGCAGATGTCGACGACATAGGCCGTGATCTCGGGCGAGAGCGTCGTCCTGGCCACCTCGGCGCGGGCGGCCTCCAGGTCGGCGGCGTTCGCCACGGGGCGCACGCCGGCGGCGCGCAGGTCGCGCGGATCAAAGCCGGAGGCGTGGCGGGTGAGGACGTCGATCTCGTCCTGGCGGGAGGGGAGGGGGACGGTGAGTTTGAGGAGGAAGCGGTCCAGCTGGGCTTCTGGGAGGGGGTACGTGCCCTCGTACTCGACCGGGTTCTGGGTGGCCGCGACCAGGAAGGGCTCGGGGAGCGGCCGGGGGGTGCCGTCGACCGTGACCTGGCGTTCCTCCATGGCCTCGAGGAGCGACGACTGGGTCTTGGGCGGCGTGCGGTTGATCTCGTCGGCGAGCAGCAGGTTGGTGAAGGCGGGACCGGGCTGGAAGGAGAACTCGGCGGTGCGGGCGTCGTAGACCAGGGAGCCGGTGACGTCGCTCGGCATCAGATCGGGGGTGAACTGGACGCGTTTGGTGTCGAGTTCCGTGGCGGCGGCGAGGGCCCGGACGAGGAGGGTCTTGGCGACTCCGGGGACGCCTTCGAGGAGAACGTGGCCGCGGCACAGGAGCGCCACGACGAGACCGGTCACGGCGGCGTCCTGGCCGACCACGGCCTTGGCGATCTCGGCGCGCAGGGCCTCCAGGGCGGCGCGGGCGTTGCCCGGGTCCCCGGTCCGCCCGGCGTTGTCAGTGGTCGGGTCCATCATGGACGGCGTACCTCTCTTTCGAGGGCGTCGAGTTGGTCGGCGAGTGCGATGAGTGCCGCGTCGTCGCCGGGCGGCGGGCCGAAGAGGAGCGTGTGCAGGGACTGTCCGTCGCCGTGGAGGTGGGCGGACAGAGCGGGGAGCAGGGCCTCGGGCGTGTGCGCCTGGGCGACGGGGACGCCTACGAGAGGGGAGAGGCGGGTGCGGGTGGCGGAGCGAAGAGCCGTGGCCGCGCGGTCGCGGGCGTTCGCCTTCCGGTAGAGGCGGGCGCGGCCTTCGACGGTTTCGGAGGCGCGGATCGCCACGGGGAGTTCTTCGTGCACCAGGGGGCCGAGCCGGCGTGCCCGCCACAGGGCCGCGAGGGCCGCGGCGATGAAGAGCTGCAGGGTGCCCCAGAGCCAGCCGGAGGGGAGCAGGTCGAAGAAGCTGCGTTCGTCGTCCGGCGCGGTGGTGTCGGACAGCGCGGGAAGGTACCAGACCAGATGGGTGCGGGAGCCGAGGATTTGGAGGGCGAGCGAGGCGTTGCCGTGCTCGTCGAGGCGGTCGTTGTAGAGGATGTCGGGCGCGCCGAGGACGACGGTGTCGCCCGGGACGGCCCCCTGGGCCTGCTCCCCCGAGGACTCGGGGACGCGCAGCAGGGTGGCCAGACGCCGGCTGGGGTAGCAGGCGTCGGCTGCGACGTGTTCGCTGCTGTAGCGGATGCCGCCCGTGTCGGCGGTGCCCGCGCGTCGGGCGGCGGGCAGGTCGCAGCCGGGGGCCAGCGTCGAGTCGAAGCTGAGCGCGGGGTCGGCGGTGACGCCGGGAACGAGTCGTTCCACCGCGGGTCCGCCGGGGGCCACGAGGACCGTACGGCCGCCGGAGCCGGTGGTCGCGGAGCGCAGCAGTGTCTGCTGGCGTCCGGTCAGGCGGTCGGGCACGGCGACCAGCAGGGTGGTGTCCGGGCCGGCCGCGGCGCGTGCTTCGTCCAGGGTGGTGACCACGCGGGTGGTCACGCTCCGGTCGGCGAGGAGTTCGGCGACGGCCCGGCTGCCGCGGGGGTCGGCGGAGCGCGGGTCGAGTGCACCGTGGCGGGCGTCGGAGCGTACGACGGCGATCGCCACGGCGCCGACGAGCAGCAGGACGAGCGCGAGCGTGACGCCCCGCGCGCGGGTCCACACCTGGCGGGCGGTGGGCGAGGCCGAGGTGGTGGGGAGCGTGGCCTCGGTGGTCATCCGGCGGCTCCCCGGTGGATGACCCGGTCCGCGCTGTCGGCGGTGCCCGCGGTCGTGCTGGTCGTCAGTCGCGGCTTGCTGCGTTCCAGGTCGTGGTCGAGTTCGGTGAGGCGTAGGTACGACTGCTCGGTGCCGGGGCGGCCGCCGTACGTGACGTCGTCGAAGTCGCGGGCCGCGGCGCGCATCCGGTCGCCGTGGGCGGGCAGGGCGCGGCCCGCTTCGACTGCCGCCTCGTCGGCGGTGCGGCCGGGGCGGATGTCGAGGAGGGCGCGTTCCTCCAGGGCGCGGACGACGGCACGCATGCGTTCCTGGACGGCCTGGGACCAGTGGCCCTGGGCGGCGTGGGCCTGTGCGGCGGCGCGGTGGTCGGCGGCGCTGCGGGGGCGGTCGTCGAACAGGGCGGGGACGGAGACCGGCCGGCGGCGCGGGGTGCCCAGGCGCCACCAGAGGGCGCCGAGCGCGGCCAGGACGGCCACGATGATGACGACCAGGCCGAACACCCCTCCGGGGGTCGCGGTGGACGCCGTGCTGAAGAGCTTGTCGACCCAGTCCCAGAAGGCGTCCAGAGCCCGCTGGAACCAGCTGGGGTCGTTCTCGTGGTACATCCGCTCGGACAGCTCGCGTCGCGCGGCCTCCCGCGCGGGGTCGCGGGGGATCGTCACCGGTGGTTCGTCGCCGGAACGCGACAGCGACCGTACGGAGGTGCTGCCGGCGCGCGACACGGGCAGTGCGGCGGTGCGTGACAGCACCTCTGTGAGAACTCCCCCCGCCGGGCTCACCGCATCAGCTCCCCGGGGTGGTGCCGGAGGCGCCGGAGCCGGGGAGACCGGCGGCGCGGGCCAGATCGAGGTCGAGGGCCTCGCGGCGGATGCGCTGGTCGATGTACAGCAGCACGGTGACGCCCGCCGTGATGGGGAAGGTGATCATGGAGCCGATCACCGAGCCGATGCCGCTGATCACGAGGAACGTCCAGCCGAGGTCCCCGCCGGCCTCGAGGAGGCCGCTGACGCCGTCGCCGTCGAGCGCCGCGGCGAGGAAGGCGAAGGGGATGACGATGATCGACGCGACGACGTTCGCGATGACCGTCGCGAGCAACTGGATGCCGAAGACCCGCCACCAGGAACCGCGGACCAGCTTCGTGGAGCGGCTCATCGCCTTCTTGATGCCCTGCTTCTCCAGCATCAGCGCGGGGGACGCCAGCGAGAAGCGGACCATGAGCCACACCGCGACGACGCCGCCCGCCATGAAGCCCAGGGCGGTCAGGGCCACGCCCGCCTCGCCGCCCGCCGTGGCCGTGACCAGGAGGCCGGGCACCATGCCGGCGGTGAGGAGGCCGGCGACGATGAGCAGCAGCAGGACGATCAGGCCGAACAGCTTCGCGACCTGGGGGCGGGCGTCCCGCCAGGCCTCCTTGATGGTCACCGGCCTGCCGAGGACGGCGCGGCTGGTGACGGTCGTGAGCAGGGCGGTGGCCAGGACGGTGCCGACCAGGGAGACCAGGAAGATGACACCCGAGTTGATCGTGGTGTCGGCCAGGGCGTCCCCGAGTTCGCTCAGGGTGGCGTCGGGATCGTCGAGGACGTCGGTGCCGGCGTTGTCCAGGACCAGGCCCTGGAGCAGCACGACGACGATCTCCGTGAGGATCGCGACGGTGAGGGAGATGCCGAGGACCGTGCGCCAGTGGGCGCGCATGGTGGAGACCGCGCCGTCGAGGATCTCGCCGACGCCGAGCGGGCGGAGCGGGATGACACCGGGCTTGGCAGCGGGCGGGGGCCCGCCCCAGCCGCCTCCCCAGCCGCCGGGCCCACCGGGGGCGCCGTAGCCGCCGCCCCAGCCGCCGGGCCCACCGGGGGCGCCGTAGCCGCCGCCCTGACCGCCGTAGCCGCCCGGGCCGCCGTAGCCGCCGCCGGGGTGGCCGGGAGGCGGGGTGCCCCAGCCCGGGGTGGGGGGTGCGGGAGGCGGGGCCTGACCGGGGCCGGTGGGCGCGGACCACTGGCCGGGGGGCGGCTGCTCCTTGGACCACTTCGTGCCGGGGCTCGTCGGTTCCGCGCCGGGCTGGTCCGCAGGCGGCGCGGGCCGGTCCTGGCCGGGGCGGTCGGCGGGCTCGGCGGGGCCGGACGCGCCGGGCTCCCGCCCGTCGGACGGGGCGGATCCGGGCGAGGCCCAGCCCGGAGTGTCGTTCATCGTCGCTCCTTCACGGTGCCTGTCCGCGGTCGCGGCGGCAGCTTGGCAGCCATCGTGCCATGGGGTGGCCGGGTGCGGACCGGGCGCGGTAGGCGCTGCGCACCTTCAATTGTCCGTCGGGAAGGGGGCAGACTGACCGCATGGCTGATCAGTACGCGCACAGTGGCGAGGACAAGCGGCCGACCGGGATACCGGCCCTTCGATGGGAGGAACCGCCTGAGGGACCGGTGCTGGTCCTGCTCGACCAGACCAGGCTGCCGGCCGAGGAGGTGGAACTCGTCTGTACGGACGCGTCCACCCTCGTGGAGGCGATCCGCTCGCTCGCCGTGCGCGGGGCGCCGCTGCTCGGCATCGCGGGTGCCTACGGTGTCGCGCTCGCCGCCGTCCGGGGCTTCGAGGTGGCGGAGGCCGCGGCCGCGCTGGCGGGCGCCCGCCCCACCGCGGTGAACCTCGCCGTCGGGGTGCGCCGGGCCCAGGCCGCGCACCAGGAGGCGCTCGCCAGGACCGGTGACACCCGGCAGGCCGCCGCGGCGGCGCTGGCCGCGGCGCGGGCCCTGCACCGGGAGGACGCCGAGGCGAGCGCCCGGATGGCGGCGCACGGACTGGCGCTGCTGGACGAGCTGCTGCCCGGCGGCGGACACCGCGTCCTCACACACTGCAACACCGGTTCGCTGGTGTCGGGCGGTGAGGGAACCGCCTTCGCGGTGGCGCTCGCGGCGCACCGGGCGGGCCGGCTGCGCCGCCTGTGGGTGGACGAAACGCGTCCTTTGCTGCAAGGTGCTCGCCTGACGGCATACGAGGCGGCCCGCAATGACATGCCGTACACCCTGCTCACCGACAACGCGGCCGGTTCGCTGTTCGCGGCGGGTGAGGTGGACGCGGTGCTGATCGGGGCGGACCGCATCGCGGCCGACGGTTCGGTGGCGAACAAGGTGGGGAGCTATCCGCTCGCGGTGCTCGCGAGGTACCACCATGTGCCGTTCATCGTGGTGGCTCCGGTTTCGACGGTCGATCCGGACACGCGGGACGGGGCGTCCATCGAGATCGAGCAGCGCCCCGGATACGAAGTGACCGAGGTCACGGCACCCCAGGTGCCGGTGACGGGAGCGGGAGGGGGAATTCCGGTGGCACCCCTGGGGACCCAGGCGTACAACCCGGCGTTCGACGTGACCCCGCCCGAGCTGGTGACGGCGATCGTCACCGAGGAGGGCGCGGTCTCACCCGTGACGACAGAGGCCCTCGCGGGGCTGTGTGCCAGGTCACGCCAGGTAACGATTAGCTAATGGGATGATGTCGTTCATGAAGGGACGAGTCCTTGTCGTCGACGACGACACCGCACTGGCCGAGATGCTCGGCATTGTGCTGCGTGGTGAGGGTTTTGAGCCATCTTTCGTAGCCGACGGCGACAAGGCGCTGGCCGCCTTCCGGGAGACCAAGCCCGATCTGGTGCTGCTCGACCTGATGCTGCCCGGACGGGACGGCATCGAGGTGTGCCGCCTGATCAGGGCGGAGTCGGGTGTGCCGATCGTGATGCTGACGGCGAAGAGTGACACCGTCGACGTCGTGGTGGGCCTGGAGTCGGGTGCCGACGACTACATCGTGAAGCCGTTCAAGCCGAAGGAACTGGTGGCCCGTATCCGGGCACGCCTGAGGAGGTCGGAGGAGCCGGCACCGGAGCAGCTCGCCATAGGCGACCTGGTCATCGACGTGGCCGGTCACTCCGTGAAGCGGGACGGGCAGTCGATCGCGCTGACGCCGCTGGAGTTCGACCTGCTGGTGGCGCTGGCCCGCAAGCCGTGGCAGGTGTTCACGCGCGAGGTGCTCCTCGAGCAGGTCTGGGGCTACCGGCACGCGGCCGACACCCGGCTGGTCAACGTGCATGTGCAGCGGCTGCGCTCCAAGGTCGAGAAGGACCCGGAGAAGCCGGAGATCGTGGTGACCGTCCGGGGCGTCGGTTACAAGGCGGGACCGAGCTGACATGAGCAGGGACAGTGCCGCTTCGGCGCCCGGCCGGTCCGGGGCCCGCGCCGGACGGCCTGTCGGCCCCCCGCCCGCGGGTTCACGTTTCAGCCGCCTGCTGGAGGGCGGACTGCTGCACGGTGGCGTGCAGGGCAGCCCGGTGCTCCGGCTGTTCATGCGCTGGGTCCGTCGACCGCTGCTGCCGGTGATGCGGCTGTGGCGGCGCAACATCCAGCTCAAGGTCGTCGTCACCACACTGCTGATGTCGCTGGGCGTGGTGCTCCTGCTCGGCTTCGTGGTGATCGGGCAGGTCCGCAACGGGCTGCTGGAGGCCAAGGTCAAGGCGTCGCAGAGCCAGGCCACCGGCGGGTTCGCGGCGGCCAAGCAGAAGGCCGAGGAGGCGGCGAGCGCCGCCGGTGACGACAGCACCCCCGCGGACGGCCGTCCCTCGCAGAACGTCATCCAGTGGATGAGTGAACTGGTGAAGTCGCTCTCCAGCGGCGGCCAGGGCGCCTTCGACGTGGTCACGCTCCCCATGGGCGGGGACAGCGGCAGCGGACGCGGCCCGCGCGCCTCCGGCCTGGTCGACTGGTCGGTCAGCGTCCCGGAGAAGCTGCGCGAGCGCATCGACGGCGGCACGGCGGCGGCCCAGAGCTACACCCGCATCGTCTACAACTCCGACCAGGAGTCCCAGCCCGGTCTGGTGATCGGCAAGCAGGTCAACGACCCGAACGGCGAGCCGTACCAGCTGTACTACCTCTTCCCGCTCACGCAGGAGGAGAAGTCCCTCAGCCTGGTCCGGGGCACGCTGGCGACGGCCGGGCTGTTCGTCGTCGTCCTCCTCGGGGCCATCGCCTGGCTCGTGGTGCGCCAGGTCGTCACACCCGTCCGGATGGCGGCGAGCATCGCGGAGCGGCTGTCCGCCGGGCGGCTGCAGGAGCGCATGAAGGTCACCGGCGAGGACGACATCGCGCGGCTCGGCGAGGCCTTCAACAAGATGGCGCAGAACCTGCAGCTGAAGATCAGCCAGCTCGAGGACCTGTCGCGGATGCAGCGGCGGTTCGTCTCGGACGTGTCACACGAACTGCGGACGCCGCTGACGACCGTGCGGATGGCCGCCGACGTCATCCATGACGCGCGCGTGGACTTCGATCCCGTGACCGCGCGGTCGGCTGAACTGCTCGCCGACCAGCTGGACCGGTTCGAGACGCTGCTCGCGGACCTGCTGGAGATCAGCCGCTTCGACGCGGGTGCCGCCGCCCTGGAGGCGGAGCCGATAGACCTCAGGGAGGTCGTACGCCGCGTCGTCAGCGGTGCCGAGCCGCTCGCCGAGCGCAAGGGCACGCGGATACGCGTCACCGGCGACCAGCAGCCCGTCGTCGCCGAGGCGGACGCCCGGCGCGTGGAGCGGGTGCTGCGCAACCTCGTCGTCAACGCCGTCGAGCACGGCGAGGGCAGGGACGTCGTCGTCAAGCTCGCCGCGGCCGGCGGCGCGGTCGCCGTCGCGGTGCGCGACTACGGCGTGGGGCTGAAGCCGGGCGAGGCCACCCGGGTCTTCAGCCGCTTCTGGCGGGCCGACCCGGCACGCGCGCGTACCACCGGCGGTACGGGGCTGGGGCTGTCGATCGCCCTGGAGGACGCGCGGCTGCACGGCGGCTGGCTGCAGGCCTGGGGTGAGCCGGGAGGCGGCTCCCAGTTCCGGCTGACCCTGCCCAGGACCGCGGACGAGCCACTGCGGGGCTCGCCGATACCGCTGGAGCCGGCGGACTCGCGGCGCCATCGCGGACTCGACGACGCCGGACCCGGCGACGCGGGCACCGCCGGCACCGGGGCGCCGCACGGCGCGGGCCGGACCGTCACCGTTCCGGCGCAGGCGACGGCCGGTCAGGCGCCCCCGGCGTCCGGCCGTGGCCCGATACCCCCGAGGTCGGCCCATGCGGTCCCGACGGCCGACCCGACGGCACTGCCCGGCAACGGCGCGCGCGTGGTGGCGCGACCGGTGTCGGGTGTCCGGGGACAGGACGGCGGCCCCGCGCCGGAGGCGGCGAGCCGCCCGGACGCCGGGCCCGACGACTCGAGCAGGCAAGGGGAGGCATCTCGTGGGCGCTGACCGGGAGGGGAGCGGTCGGCGCGGGCCGGCACGCGTGGGGACGTACGTCGTCTGCGGC
This sequence comes from Streptomyces sp. AC627_RSS907, assembly GCF_019049165.1. Classification (NCBI taxonomy): domain Bacteria; kingdom Bacillati; phylum Actinomycetota; class Actinomycetes; order Kitasatosporales; family Streptomycetaceae; genus Streptomyces; species Streptomyces sp. AC627_RSS907. Next base: position 6,142 of record NZ_JAGMUE010000024.1, on the reverse strand, counting down.
GTCGTACTGCTGGCGGGGTGTGCTTCCATGCCCGACGGCGGGGACCTGCGGGGCGTGGAGTCCACGCCGCGGCAGGACCCGCAGGTGCGGGTGTTCGCGATGCCGCCGCAGGAGGACGACCCGCCCACCGACATCGTGCAGGGCTTTCTGGAGGCGCTGACCAGCGACGAGCCCCACTACGAGACGGCGCGCAAGTACCTGACCGGTGACGCCGCGAAGAACTGGCGGCCGGGGCAGTCCACGACGGTGCTCGCGGGCGGGGCGGGTACCGAGACCGACCACTCGGGAAGCCGCGAGGAGGCCAACGACTACTCGGTCACCCTGACCGGCACGCGGGTGGGGACGGTGGACGCACAGCAGTCCTACTCCCCGGCCGACGGACCCTACCGCGAGTCGGTGCACCTGACCCGGGACGGCAAGAGCGGCCAGTGGCGCATCGACGTGCTGCCGCAGGGCGTCGTGATGGGCAAGTCGGACTTCCAGCGCAACTACATGTCGGTCAACCGGTACTACTTCGCGTCGAACACCGCGGTGAAGGCCGCGGCAGGCACGAGCCCGCGGCCGGCGGCCGTCGCCGACCCGGTCTACGTGCGCCGGCGGGTGGATCCCATGACCCAGGTGGTGCGTTCCCTGGTCAGCGGGCCGACGAGCCTGCTCGGACCCGTGGTGAGGACGAGCTTCCCGCCCGGCACGGCGCTGGAGAAGAACGCCGGCTCGCTGACGCCCGACGAGCGCAACAGGCTGACCGTGCCGTTGAACGACAAGGCGGCCGGGGCCGACGCGGAGCAGTGCGACGAGATGGCCGCGCAGCTCCTCTTCACGCTGCAGAACCTGACGCAGGCGGTGGACGAGGTCGAGCTGCGATCGGACGGCGAGCAACTGTGCTCGCTGACCGAGGACCGGGCCGGGACGGTCGCGACGCGCGGCTCGGCCCAGCGGCCCGACCACCTGTACTTCGTCGACGACGAGCACCACGTGGTGCGGATCGCGGCGGGCAGCAACGGCACCCGGCCGGAGCCGGTCCCCGGAGCGTTCGGCGACGCGACGGCGCTGCGGTCGGTGGCGGTGTCGCGGGACGAGCGCAGCGCGGCCGGGATCGGTATCGACGGCAAGTCGCTGTACGTCGGTTCGCTCGTGTCGGGCGGGTCGCTCGGCGACCCCGTGCTGGTGAGCCAGGGCACGACGGAGGAGAACCGGCTGACACCGCCCAGCTGGGATGCGCAGGGCGACCTGTGGATCGCCGACCGCGACCCGGACGATCCCCGGTTGCTGCTGCTGAAGGAAGGTGCGGGCGAGCCGGTGGAGGTGCGGACCCCCGGGCTCGACGGGCGGATCCGGGCCGTACGGGTGGCAGCCGACGGCGTGCGGATCGCGCTCACCGTGGAGAAGGACGGCAAGCGCTCGCTGCTCATCGGACGGATCGAACGGGACGACAGGGCCGGCGGGGCACCGGCCGTCACCGTCCGCGGCCTGCGCTCCGCGACCCCCGGACTGGAGGAGGTCACGGCCATGTCCTGGGCCGGTGACAGCCGGCTCGTGGTCGTCGGGCGTGAGCGCGGGGGCGTTCAGCAGATCGGGTACGTCCAGGTCGACGGCTCCGCGCCGGAGGCGTCGGTGCCGGCGGCCCTGACCGGGGTGAAGGAGATCGCCGCGACCGAGGACGAGCAGCTGCCGCTGGTGGCGTACTCGGAGGACCTGATCGTCCGGCTGCCGTCCGGGTTGCAGTGGCAGAAGGTGACCGAGGGAACGGCGCCGGTCTATCCGGGCTGAGGCCTTACGGTCTCCGGCTGCCGGCTGCCGGCTGCCGACAGCCGACAGCCGACAGCCGACAGCCGACAGCCGACAGCCGACAGCCGGCAGCCGACTGCCGGCTCGCGGCCTCCGGCCTCCGGCACGTCCGGTGTGCCCCGCCTTTCCCCACGCGGACGTTCACCCGTGTGGGGGGGCACGCGGCGTCCGTTGCCCGAAGTTTTCCCCAGGGAGCTCCTCCAGGGTTTTCCACAGGCCTGGCCGGGCCGTGCGGACGTCGGCACAGTGGTGGCCATGCGGGGATGGTGGCGGGACCTGAGCGACCTGGTACTGCCGGGCGAGTGCGGAGGCTGCGGCAGGGCACGCACGGTGCTGTGCCCTCGGTGCCGTACGGCGCTGAGCGGGGCCGCGCCGCGCCGGGTGCGGCCGGTGCCGGAGCCGCCCGGGCTGCCGGTGGTGCACGCGGCCGCCCGGTACGCCGACGAGGTGCGGGCCGTGCTGCTGGCCCACAAGGAGCGGGGCGTACTGGCCCTCGCGGCACCGCTCGGTGCGGCGCTGGCGGGGGCGGTGCGGGCAGGGCTCCGGGAGGCGCGGACGGGCACGGGAGACGCGGGGACGGCACCCGTGTGGGGGAGGACGGCGCTGCTCGTGCCCGTGCCGTCCGCGCGCGGGGCGGTGCGGACGCGGGGGCACGACCCGGCGCGGCGGATCGCCCTCGCGGCCGCGGGTGAGCTGCGGCGGACCGGGACGCCCGCCCGGGTGCTCGCCGTGCTGCGGCAACGGCACCCCGTGGCCGATCAGTCGGGGCTGGGCGCCCGGGAGCGGCTGGACAATCTCGCCGGTGCGCTGACAGTGGTCTCCGGAGGTGACCGGCTGCTGGGTGGTGGTGGGCCGGTCGTCCTCGTCGACGACCTCATGACGACGGGGGCGTCGCTGACGGAGGCCGCGCGTGCGGTACGGGCCGCCGCCTACGGGACGGTGAGATCGGCTGTGTATCCGGCGGCGGCGGGGGAAGGCAGAGAGGAACGGAGGACCGGGCCCCGAATGGCGGGCCCGAACGGAGGCGGTGATGTGATCCGCGAAGTGATCTGCGCGGCAGTGGTCGCCTCGACACCTGATTCCTTCGAAATGAACCGGAACTGACTGAGCTCCGGCGTCGTTGCAGGTAATGAGAGAGCCAATTCACCGGAACGGAGGTACGCGGCGGTAGAGGGTGACGACATCCGTCCGGGCGAGATATGTTCGGTTGTGAGGCAAAGCCGCAGGCCACACCTCTCGAATCCGAATGCCGTGCTGTGGGTTTCACCGTCATCACCCGCACTGGTGGAGTGGAGATCTCGTTCGCGGGGGAGGAGGTGGAAGTCACCGAGTCCGAGGTTCCGGGAGAACCGGAACCTGGTGCAAAAGGGAGATGCTCCGCCTCGAAGCGGAGCGATCCGGGAACGGAGTTCTGCGTGGACATCGTCGTCAAGGGCCGCAAGACCGAGGTGCCCGAGCGGTTCCGGAAGCACGTGGCCGAGAAGCTGAAGCTGGAGAAGATCCAGAAGCTCGATGGCAAGGTGATCAGCCTCGACGTCGAGGTGTCCAAGGAGCCGAACCCCCGGCAGGCCGACCGCTGTGACCGAGTGGAGATCACGCTCCGCTCCCGCGGTCCGGTGATCCGGGCGGAGGCAGCGGCGAGCGATCCGTACGCGGCGCTCGACCTGGCAGCGGAGAAGCTCGGTGCCCGGCTGCGCAAGCAGCACGACAAGCGTTTCTCGCGCCGCGGCGCGCGCCGGATCACGGCCGCCGAGGTCGCCGACCACGTCCCCGGCGCGGCCACGCTCAACGGGAACGGCGACGTCGTCCCGCAGGAGAAGCAGGACGACGTACCCACCAAGAAGATCGGCTCGCTGGAGGTCCAGGGCGACGGCCCGCTCGTCGTCCGGGAGAAGACCCATGTGGCCGCACCGATGTCCCTCGACCAGGCGCTCTACGAGATGGAGCTGGTCGGGCACGACTTCTATCTGTTCGTCGACTCCGAGACCAAGGAGCCCAGCGTCGTCTACCGGCGGCACGCCTACGACTACGGCGTGATCCACCTCACCACGGACACGATGGTCACCCAGGCGCACGCTCCCGAGGCGGGCGATGCGCTCGGCGGCTGACCAAGCCGGGTGACAGCGGACCGGTGCCCCTGGAGCGCGTGTGCGCCCCCAGGGGCACCGGTGTGCGACGGTGCGCGAGGGTGTGCGACCCCTTCGTGGCCCGCTTGGCGACCCGGTGTCGGCCGGGCATGGAATCATGGCCGCAACGGCCCAACCGGTGGGTCGTTGCTCTGGGTTGGCGATGGCTCAGGACCTCGGGCCACAGCCTTCAGGGGGAGGAACGATGGCGGACAGTTTCGGACCGATGCGGGGCGGACACGTCGGCGGCGGGATCGACGACGGTGTCGCCGGCATGGGCCCGGACGCCGGCTCGGGGCGCGAGGAGCCGATCAGGGTCCTGGTCGTGGACGATCACGCCCTGTTCCGCCGCGGCTTGGAGATCGTGCTCGCGGCCGAGGAGGACATCCAGGTCGTCGGGGAGGCCGGTGACGGCGCCGAGGCCGTGGAGAAGGCCGCCGACCTGCTGCCCGACATCGTCCTGATGGACGTGCGGATGCCCAAGCGGGGCGGGATCGAGGCGTGCACCTCCATCAAGGAGGTGGCCCCCAGCGCGAAGATCATCATGCTGACGATCAGCGACGAGGAGGCCGACCTCTACGACGCGATCAAGGCGGGCGCGACCGGATATCTCCTCAAGGAGATTTCGACGGACGAGGTGGCCACCGCCATTCGCGCGGTGGCCGACGGACAGTCGCAGATCAGTCCGTCGATGGCGTCGAAACTGCTCACCGAGTTCAAGTCGATGATCCAGCGGACCGACGAACGCCGGCTTGTGCCCGCGCCGCGCCTCACGGATCGCGAGCTGGAGGTCCTCAAACTCGTCGCCACGGGAATGAACAACCGGGACATCGCCAAGGAACTCTTCATTTCCGAGAACACCGTGAAGAACCACGTGCGCAACATCCTGGAGAAGCTGCAGCTGCACTCCCGGATGGAGGCCGTGGTGTACGCGATGCGGGAGAAGATCCTCGAGATCCGCTGACGGCCCGCCGGCAGACGCCCGCCGGCCGACGCCCGCCGACCGACGCCGGCCGGCCGACGCGGCTCAGGTGAGCAGGCGGGCCAGCTCCTTCGTGAGGGGCTCGCGGAGGTCCGGAGCGTCGACCCGTTCCACGCGCACATCCGTGCAGTCCACCCAGCTCGCCGCCTCGACCAGCGCCTGGGCCACCGCCGGGGCCGCCTTGGGGCCGTCCAGGGTGACCTGCTTGGCGACCAGGGTGCGCCCCTCGCGCGCCGGGTCCACCCGCCCGACGAGCCGGCCGCCGGCGAGGACCGGCATCGCGAAGTAGCCGTGCACCCGCTTCTGCTTGGGCACGTAGGCCTCGAGGCGGTGGGTGAAGCCGAAGATCCGTTCCGTGCGCGCCCGCTCCCAGACCAGGGAGTCGAAGGGCGACAGCAGCGTCGTGCGGTGACGGCCGCGCGGTGGTGTCTCCAGCGCCGCCGGATCCGCCCAGGCCGGTCGTCCCCAGCCCTCCACCGTGACCGGGACCAGACCCGAGTCGGCGATCACGGCGTCGACCTGCTCGCCCCTGAGGCGGTGGTAGTCCGCGATGTCCGCACGCGTGCCGACACCGAGGGACCGGCCCGCCAGGCGGACCAGACGGCGCAGGCACTCGGTGTCGTCCAGCTCGTCGTGCAGCAGCGTGGCCGGGATCGCGCGCTCGGCCAGGTCGTACACCCGCTTCCAGCCGCGGCGCTCGACGCAGACCACCTCGCCGTACATGAGGGCCCGCTCGACGGCGACCTTCGTGCCGGACCAGTCCCACCACTCGCTGGTCTTCTTCGCGCCGCCCAGGTCCGTCGCGGTGAGGGGGCCCTCGGCGCGGAGCTGCTTGATCACCTGGTCGTAGGTGCCGTCGGGCAGGTGGTGGTTCCAGTGCGGGCGGTTGCGGTAGGCGCGGCGGCGGAAGGCGAAGTGGGGCCACTCCTCGATGGGGAGGATGCAGGCGGCGTGGGACCAGTACTCGAAGGCGTGCGTGTCCTTCCAGTAGGCGGCTTCGACGGTTCCGCGGCCCACCGCGCCCAGGCGGGCGTACGGGATGAGTTCGTGCGAGCGGGCGAGGACCGAGATGGTGTCGAGTTGCACCGCGCCCAGGTGACGGAGGACGCCGCGGACGCCTGCGCGGCGGTCGGGGGCGCCGAGGAGGCCCTGTGCGCGGAGGGCGAGGCGGCGGGCCTCGTCTGCGGACAGGTCCGTGGCGGGGGGCGGGAGGGTCGTCATGCGTCCGCACGATAGGGGGTGGGTC
>NZ_JAGMUE010000235.1:0-555 GCF_019049165.1 Streptomyces sp. AC627_RSS907 | reverse complement strand
GCACCCGGTAGGCCGCGGCGAACCCGCCCTCGACGCCCTCCGACGCCACGGCGCCGCGGGTCACCACGCCGTGCCGGTCGAGCAGCGTGCTGGCCAGCGCGTGCGCGCGGTGCGTGGGGTCGGCCGCCCGCTCGGGCACCAGTGACCAGCGTCCCGCCACCGTGGGCGGCCCGCCGAGCGAGGCCATGGGGCGGGCGGTCATCCGGCCGTACCCGCGCGAGCTCGTCAGCGAGCCGTACCGGCCGCGCGGGACGGCCCGCTTGGCGCGGTGAGCGGTCGCCCCGGCGGTGCGCCCGGAGCCGAGGAGGGAGCGCAGCGGGGCGACGGTGTCGTTGGTGATCCGGCCCGACCACGCCAGGTCCCAGATGACGTCGGCGATCTCGGCGTCGGCGCCCGGCGTCGGCTCGGCGAGCCCGGCGGCCCGCACCTGGTCGGCGATCTGACGGAAGAACAGCCCGTACCCACCGGCGAGCGCGCCGAGCACCGCCTCGTGGAGCGGGGTCAGCTCCAGTGGGCGCGGCTCGGGCAGCAGCAGGGGCGCCGCCTCCGCCAGGT
>NZ_JAGMUE010000234.1:0-806 GCF_019049165.1 Streptomyces sp. AC627_RSS907 | reverse complement strand
CGTGATGCGCGACTACCTGCTCACCTCGCGCGCCGTGGACCCGGTCGAACTCGAACGCTTCCGCATGTCGCACATGTCGGAGGGGTTCCAGTCCGACAACGCGCACAGCATGCTGCACTCGATCGCGTACGTCGCCTTCCAGGAACTCGCCACCCGCATCTCGCACCGCAACACCGGTCACCACTCGGGCGACCCGGTGTGCGACCGGATGCTGGCGCGCATCGCCACCGACGAGAACCTGCACATGGTCTTCTACCGCAACCTGCTCTCGGCGGCCTTCGAGATGGCCCCCGACCAGACCATGTGCGCCGTGCGCGACGTGGTGGTGGCCTTCCGGATGCCGGGCCACGGCATCCCCGGCTTCGAGCGGGCGGCGGCCCAGATGGCCATCGGCGGCATCTACAACCTGCGCATCCACCACGACGACGTGCTCCAGCCCGTGCTGCGCTACCTCAAGGTGCTGGAGATCTCCGGGCTCGGCCCGGACGGCCTCGCGGCGCAGGAGGAACTGGGCATGTACATGGGCGGGCTCGACGAGCAGGCGACCCGCTTCGACGAGCGACGCGAAGCGCTGCTCGCCCGCCGGGCCGCCCGGGGCCGCTAGGCCATTTCGTGTCGATCAGGCGGTTGTTGGTCCGGGTGTGCCGTTGAGTGACGCGCAGTGGGCGCGGATCGAGACGTTGCACCCGGACCGGACGTCGAAGCGGAGTGGGCGCTGGCGTGATCATCGTGAGGTGATCTACGCCATCGCCTTCACGTTCCAGACCGGTACTCAGTGGGTGCGCCTGCCGGAGAGGTACGGCAAC
>NZ_JAGMUE010000233.1:0-558 GCF_019049165.1 Streptomyces sp. AC627_RSS907 | reverse complement strand
GGTCGAGCCGGGGCGCCTGGCGTACGAAGTCGGCGAGCGGGGCCTCGGGGTCGAGGCGCCGCTGGTCGTGGGCGGCCAGGAGGACGGGGGTGCCGAGGGCCGCGGCGTAGTAGCTGACCGCTCCGAAGTCGCCGATGACCGCGTCGGCCGCCAGCAGGGCCTGCCGCCAGCCGTGTACGGGGTCGATCAGCGCGAGCCCGCCGCGCCGGGCCCGGTCCAGCCAGACGCGTATCTGCCCGGGGCCGTGGCCGTGCCAGATGTTGGGGTGCAGCACGGCGGCCAGCCGGTAGTCGTCGGCCGGCAGTTCGGCGGCGAGCCGGGGCAGCAGGCCGGGCAGCATGTCCTGGCCGCCGCCGTCGCCGAAGAAACCCTCCGGGTTCCAGGTGGAGTTCAGGACGACGAGCCGCTGGCCACGGCGTACGCCCAGCGCGCGCCGGTAGCGCTCACGGTGTGGGCGGGCGGCCAGCATGCGGTCGAAGGCGGGGTCGCCGGCGATGACCGCCGCCTTCTCGGCCGCGGGACAGGCCCGGCGCAGCCGTTCCCGCTGCTCCGGGTGGG
>NZ_JAGMUE010000232.1:0-392 GCF_019049165.1 Streptomyces sp. AC627_RSS907 | reverse complement strand
ACCCGCTGTGAAGCGTCAAACATCGAGCATCGTGATGCTAAGGCCGTGAAGCCGTTCCGGACCCTTCGGGGAATGGAAAGTGGTGGAGCCGCCGGACCAAGCGGTTAGTAGGTGAGTGATGGGGTGACGCAGGAAGGTAGTCCATCCCGGGCGGTGGTTGTCCCGGGGTAAGGGTGTAGGCCGTGCGGTAGGTAAATCCGTCGCACATGAGGCTGAGACCTGATGCCGAGCCGATTGTGGTGAAGTGGATGATCCTATGCTGTCGAGAAAAGCCTCTAGCGAGTTTCATGGCGGCCCGTACCCTAAACCGACTCAGGTGGTCAGGTAGAGAATACCGAGGCGTTCGGGTGAACTATGGTTAAGGAACTCGGCAAAATGCCCCCGTAACTTCG
>NZ_JAGMUE010000231.1:0-362 GCF_019049165.1 Streptomyces sp. AC627_RSS907 | reverse complement strand
ACTTACCCTGGGCAGATCAGCTTGACCCAGGAACCCTTAGTCAATCGGCGCAAACGTTTCTCACGTTTGTATCGCTACTCATGCCTGCATTCTCACTCGTGAACCGTCCACAACTCGCTTACACGGCTGCTTCACCCGGCACACGACGCTCCCCTACCCATCCACACACCCGTTAGGGCTCATATGTGAATGACACGACTTCGGCGGTACGCTTGAGCCCCGCTACATTGTCGGCGCGGAATCACTAGACCAGTGAGCTATTACGCACTCTTTCAAGGGTGGCTGCTTCTAAGCCAACCTCCTGGTTGTCTGTGCGACTCCACATCCTTTCCCACTTAGCGTACGCTTAGGGGCCTTAGTCG
>NZ_JAGMUE010000230.1:0-553 GCF_019049165.1 Streptomyces sp. AC627_RSS907 | reverse complement strand
GAGCAGCAGCAGTCGGCACAGCAGCGCCGTGCCCGGCTTGGTGTCCAGAACGTCCCGCAGCAGGCCGAGGTCGAACGCGGCGCCGATCCCCCTGCCGCTGCTGGTGTACGGGCCGCGCAGCAGCAACAGCGCGACGGTGGCGCCGAACAGCGTCCCCCAGCCGGTCGCCGCCACCCGCCGCACGCCACGGTTGGCGTGGCAGTGACCGGCGAACACGCACCCGCCCACCAGCAGCACGAACCCGCCGTACGCCGCGTACCGGGCGATGCCGTACAGCGCCGAGACCGTCTCGTCGGGCTCCGCGCTCGGCAGCACGACGGAGGTCTTGGAGGGCGCGCCGATGGAGAAGGTGAACGCGCCGCCCACCGGGTGGCTGTCCTCCGAGACCGCCTGCCAGGCCACCGTGAACGTGCCCTCGGGCAGCCCGGAGCGCAGCCCCACGGTGGCCGTGGACGACTTGCCGGCCACGTGCGCCGGCTTGCCGTCGTCCACCCGCTTTCCCCGCGGGTCGAGCACCCGCACCGAGTCGTCCGAGAGCAGCACGCCCTCCGAG
>NZ_JAGMUE010000229.1:0-663 GCF_019049165.1 Streptomyces sp. AC627_RSS907 | reverse complement strand
GGCCAACCGGCAGCAGCCCAGGAAGCAGACCAAGGCCCAGCGCCAGGCAGCGGCGGCGCAGGCCGGTGGTGCGGTGAAGGCGCCGGGCGCCAAGCCCAAGCCGGGCGGCGCCGCGACGCCTCCGGCGGGCGGGGCGAAGAGCGGGCGGGGACAGGGCCGGGCCAAGGCCACGGCGCAGACCGCGAAGGGCGCCGGGACGCCCGGGGCGGGCGCCGAGAAGACCTCGCTGGAGAAGGGGAAGAAGGGGGCGCAGCCCGGCAAGTCGACCGGCAGCTCCGCCTCCGGTTCCTCGCGTAACGCCAAGTCCGGGCAGCGCAAGGGCCAGCGCGGCCCGAAGCACCCATCCAAGAAGTAAGAAGGAGTCCATCCGTGACGGAAGGCACCACCCCGGCCGAGGGTGTCGACACTCTGACTCGCCTGGAGCAGGAAGGCGAGATCGCGGCTGACTACCTTGAGGGCCTGCTGGACATCGCGGACCTCGACGGCGACATCGACATGGACGTCGAGGCGGACCGCGCCGCGGTGTCGATCATCAGCGAATCGACCAGCCGGGACCTGCAGAAGCTGGTCGGCCGCGACGGCGAGGTGCTGGAGGCCCTGCAGGAGCTGACCCGGCTCGCGGTGCACCGGGAGACCGGCGACCGCAGCAGGCTGATGCTGGAC
>NZ_JAGMUE010000228.1:0-568 GCF_019049165.1 Streptomyces sp. AC627_RSS907 | reverse complement strand
GGGTGATGGCGTAGACGAAGCCCTCGAGCGGCCGGTGGTCGCTGCGGTTCCACACGCCCGGGGCGTTGGCCATCGGCTGCTCGGCCATGATCTGGCGCGCGAAGTGCACGTTGAAGCGCCAGAAGTCGACCAGCTCACAGGGGGTGTCGATCTCCGCCTGCTGGGCGGTCTTGGACTGGCCCAGCATGGTGGAGGCGGCCAGCGTCTCGCGCCAGGGGCCGGAGAGCAGCTCGGCGGCCTTGAGGATGATCGCGGCGCGGTCGTCGAAGGCAAGGGCGCGCCACGCGGGGGCGGCGGCCAGCGCGGCGTCCACCGCGTCCTGGGCGTCCTGGGCGGTGGCGTTCCCGTAGGTGCCGAGCTTGGCGGCGTGGTTGTGCGGCTGTACGACGTCGAAGCGGTCGCCGCCGCCCATCCGCTTCTCGCCACCGATGGTCATCGGCAGGTCGATGGGGTTCTCGCCAAGCTCCTTGAGCTTGATCTCAAGACGGGCGCGCTCGGGAGTGCCGGGTGCGTAGGTGTGCACCGGCTCGTTCACCGGCGCGGGGACCTGGGTCACAGCGTCCATGGC